>JAITUD010000418.1 GCA_031286555.1 Microbacterium sp.
GACGAGGTCGAGCACGTAGAACTCGTTGAAGAAGTTGATGCCGAGCTTGACGCAGTTCTGGAACAGCGTCTGCAGGATCATGTGGCCGGTGCGGTCAGCCGCGTAGCAGGCGCGGCGCACCGGCGACTTGCCGTGCTCGCGGGTGTGCCCGCCGAAGCGGCGCTGATCGATCTTGCCCTCGGGGGTGCGGTTGAACGGCAGCCCCATGTTCTCGAGGTCGATGACGGCGTCGATCGCCTCCTTGGCGAGGATCTCGGCGGCGTCCTGGTCGACCAGGTAGTCACCGCCCTTGACGGTGTCGTAGGTGTGCCACTCCCAGTTGTCGTCCTCGACGTTGGCGAGCGCCGCCGCCATGCCGCCCTGCGCCGCACCGGTGTGCGAGCGGGTGGGGTACAGCTTGGAGATGACGGCCGTCTTCGCACCCGGGCCGGCCTCGATGGCCGCCCGCATCCCGGCGCCACCGGCGCCCACGATGACGATGTCGAACTGGTGGTAGTGCACGCCGTCTCGGACGACGGAATCCTGGGTCTGCGAAGTCACGCGTATGCCTATCTCTTTACTTGCCGACTGCCTGGCAGGTCTCCCACATCACGCCGTCCTGGAGGACGCCGTTGCAGGGGTCGAAGGTGAACACCACCAGGGTGCCCAGCACGATCAGCAGGGCGGCGGCGAGGCCGATCGCCCAGACGAGCGCCTTGCGCGCGCCCTCGTGCGTGACGTAGTCGTTGACGATCGTGCGCATGCCGTTGCCGCCGTGGATCAGGGCGAGCCAGAGCATCAGCACGTCCCACCACTGCCAGAACGGCGTGGCGTACTTGCCTGCGACGAAGCCGAAGTCGACGCCGTGGATGCCCTCGCCGACCATGAGGTTGACGAACAGGTGGCCGAAGATCAGCACGATCAGCACGACGCCGGAGAGGCGCATGAACAGCCATGCCCACTTCTCGATGTTGAATCCGCGGCGGGTGCGAACCGGGGCGGGAGCGACGGTGGTGGTCATCAGTTGCCTCCGAACGCGAGCATGAGGTGGCGCGGGACGAAGCCGGCCATCAGCACGACCCAGACGCCGAGCACGCCCCAGAACATCTGGCGCTGGTAGCGGGCGCCCTTCGACCAGAAGTCGATGAGGATGATCCGGAGGCCGTTCATGGCGTGGAACACGATGCCCGCCACGAGGACGACCTCGCCGACAGCCATGATCGGGTTCTTGTAGGTGCCGATGACCGCGTCGTACGCCTCGGGCGAGACGCGGATCAGGGACGTGTCGAGCACGTGCACCAGAAGGAAGAAGAAGATGGCGACTCCGGTGATCCGGTGAAGCACCCAGGACCACATGCCTTCGCGGCCCCGATAGAGGGTGCCGCGGGGGGTCTTGGATGTCGTCTCCGAAATCGACGGTGTCAAGCGAGTGCTTGCGGACACGTTCGTCCTCCCTGATCGATCCTGATCGATGTGACTCGGGGCGCGCCACAGCGGGCACGCGTGATCGGCTCCATCCTATTCCTGTTCGTTCGCTGGGAGCGAGCAAGGCACACCTAACTATCTTGATGTCAAGATTTCTCCGCGCCGGTACCCTGAAGACATGAGAGAGCCCATCGAGGACTTCTACGCGGTCATCCCCGCCGGCGGCATCGGCAGCAGGCTGTGGCCGCTCTCCAGGGCGGACGCCCCGAAGTTCCTGCACGATCTGACCGGATCAGGCCACTCCCTGCTGCGCGACACCTGGGATCGCCTCGAGCCGCTGGCCGGCGCCGACCGCATCGCCGTGGTCACGGGGCGCGCGCACCGCGCCGCCGTCGAGGAGCAGCTCCCCGGCATCCCCGACCACAACGTCTTCCTCGAGTCCGAGCCGCGCGAGTCCGCCGCGGCCATCGGCCTGGCGGCCGCCATCCTGCATCGGCGGAACCCCGACGTGATCATCGGCTCGTTCAGTGCGGACCACGTGATCCGCGGGTCGCGGGTGTTCGAGTTCGCCGTGCGGGATGCCGTGGAGGTGGCGCGCGAGGGCTACATCTGCACGATCGGCATCTCGCCGACAGAGCCGGCCGTCGGCTTCGGCTACATCAAGCGCGGCGCGGAGCTGCTCGTAGAGGGTGCGCGCGAGGCCGCGCTGGTCGAGCGCTTCGTGGAGAAGCCCGATCTGGAGACGGCCAAGGGCTACCTCGCCGAACGCACCTATCTGTGGAACGCGGGCATGTTCATCGCCAAGGCGAGCGTGCTGCTCGAGGAGCTCGCCCTGAACGAGCCCGAGCTGCACGCCGGACTGCTCGAGCTCGCCGAGGCCTGGGACGACCGCGAGCTGCGCGGGCCGGCGGTGGACCGCATCTGGCCGCGGCTGAAGAAGATCGCGATCGACTACGCCGTCGCCGAGCCCGCGGCGGAGCGCGGACGCCTCGCCGTCGTTCCTGGCCACTTCGACTGGGACGACGTGGGGGACTTCGCGTCGCTCACGAAGCTCATCACGCACGGTCGCAAGAACGACCTGGCCGTGCTGGGGCCGAAGGCCCGGGTGCTGAGCGACGCGGCCAGCGGCATCCTCGTCAGCCAGACGACGCGCGTGATCAGCCTCGTGGGCGTGAAGGACATCGTCGTCGTGGACACTCCGGATGCTCTGCTGGTCACCACCGTCGAGCACGCCCAGCGCGTGAAGGGCGTCGTCGAATCGCTGAAGCTGACCGGCCGCGGCGACGTGCTGTAGTGCGGTGCGCCCAACGGATGCGGGCGCACATCATCTCAGCT
>JAITUD010000461.1 GCA_031286555.1 Microbacterium sp.
CTGCTCGTAGTCGCCGAGCAGCCGGCCGTTCGAGTCGAAGTGCCGTGCGCCGTGCTCGTCGTTGCGGAACCGCGACCCGATGATCAGCCCGGGGCGCCGCTCGCGCAGCTCCTGCTCGAGCCGGTGGGTGAACTCGTAGGAGGCGACCCAGGACGCATCCCAGGTGCCGTCGAACCACAGGCCCTTCGCCGCCGGATAGCGGTCCAGCAGTTCGAGCAGCTGTGCGCGGGTGTACTCCAGGAAGCCCTGCCAGCCAGTCCTCCCGGCGTCGTCGGCGGGCACCGCTGTCGTGTAACCGGGGTGCTGCCAGTCGAGCACGGAGAAGTAGAGGAACACGTCGATGCCCTCGGCGGTGTACGCGTCGACGACCTCGCCGACGAGGTCTCGTCCGCACGGCGACTGCGCGACCGTGTAGTCGGAGTGCGCCGACGGCCAGAGCGCGAACCCGTCGTGGTGCTTGGTCGTGAAGATCACGTACCGCGCGCCCATCTGCTTCGCCTGCCGCGCCCATTCCCGGGCATCCAGCCCCGTCGGGTCGAACACCTCGTTCAGCCGGTCGTAGGTCTCAGGCCAGCCCTCCGGCGCGTTGGGCCCCGACCAGGCGCGGATCCATTCCGGCGCCAGGCTCGACGGCCGCTGTCCGTGCCATTCGTTGCCCGGGATCGAGTACAGCCCGAAGTGGATGAACTGCCCGAGACCGTAGTGCCGGAAGCGACGCATGGCCTCGTCGTCACGGTGACCGAGGAGAGACCCGAAGCGCACCTCCACCGAGGCGTCCGCGCTGCGGCTGCGCGTGGTCCAGGGGTTCGCGATCGCGGAAATGATGCGGCTCCGATCTTCGTGTGCGTGCAGGTTCGCCTGCCCCGGCGGTGAACACCCACCGTCGGGGCAGGACGCTTTCAGACCCGGCGTCCGCCGGGGCGGCCCGGCTGTCCGTCCCATTCGACGACGGTTCGCAGGTCGAGTTCGACGTGGATGCCGTCATCGGGCCAGTCCACGGTGAGCCGCGTGCCGTCGACCGCGACGACCGGGGCGGCGGCCGGCTCGTCGCCCTCGCGCAGCAGCCGGTGCAGCGCCACGTGCACGGTCTCATCCGCGTCGCGTGCGGCGGTGAGGATGGGGATGGCGGAGTGCTTCCCCATCGCATTGGTGCCCTGATGGGCGACCGTGTCCGCGGCATCCCAGCCGTGCAGGCCGGTGAGCACAGCGCGATGCGCGCCGTTCGAGACCTCGGCCTGCACGCCTGCCGCAGCCGTGCCGAGCGGCTCGGCTGCGGCGAGCGCGAAGGATCCTTCCCGGATCCGGTCGTGCGAGGCCGGTGCCATGACCAGGTGCGCACGCACCTCGGTGCCGCGGTTGACCACGGATGCGGTGACGATGCAGGCGCCGACGAGAAGCTTCCCGTCGACCTGCGGGTAATGCACCGACGCACTCATCGGGCCGTCCGCAGTCTGCCCGCGCAGCTTCACCCGTCTGCTCGGGCGGCCGGCGTCGTCGAACAGGGTGATGTGCCCATCGACGGCTTCCAGCCATCCGTCGCCGACCTCGGGCGCCGTGTGCGTGGAGTAGGCGAACGACGCGTAGTGGGGGTCGTCGGGGTCGGGGATGCCGTGCGGCTGGACGGCGAGCTCGGCATGGTCGGAGCCGTGGTTCACGAGGATCACCGGGGCGTCGTCGCCGGCCGTGCTCAGCGTCAACCCGGTGCCGTCGAAGGAGCGGGTGAACGCAGGGCGCTCGGAGGGCACCGCATCCGCCGTCCACACCCGGTGACCGGCATCCAGCGACAGCCCAAGGAATCCGATGCCGGCGAGGTACGGCGACCCGAAACCGCTGTAGTCCTGCATGGCGGGCAGGTACTCGTCGTACCAGCCCAGGCCGAGCTGCCCGTCGGCACCGACGCCGCGCTTCACGAAACCGTCCAGCACGGAAGTCGCGACCTCCCGCGTGCGTGCGGGCGAGAGCGGGCTGACACCCGAGATCTCCGCGCACCACAGCGGCGCGAGCGCGGCCGTGCGGTAGGTCAGCGAGCGTCCGAAGTGCAGCAGCGCACCGTCGGATGCCACGAAGGACGGCAGCCCGTCCACGAAGGCGGCGAGGCGCTCGAGGTGTCGACGGCCCTCGAAGGTCTGCGTGCGATCGGTCATCCGGTACCAGGCCCACAGGTACGGGTGGATGGCCCACGCGTTGTAGTAGTCGATCGCGTGCTCGGGACCGTCGGTGTACCAGCCGTCGCCGAGGTACCAGCCTTCGACGCGGGCGACGTTGCGCTCATTGCGCAGTCCGGAGGCATCGCCGTCGACGTGCCGGATGAAGGCCTCTGCCATCGCCGGGAACAGCTGCCAGTTGTTCTGCCAGACCTCGCGCTGCGCATGGTGCCGCAGCCAGGTCAGCACCTGGCGCTGCTGCCCGGCATCCAGCCGCGACCAGAATCTGTCGCCGGCGGTGTACAGCCCGAAGGCGAGGTTCGCCCCCTCGACGATCGAGTTCGTGATGCCTGTGAGCGGGGTGCGGCAGGTCACGCCGAGCGGCCAGCGGGAAGGATGCTCGGGATCGGTGCCGTCCACGATCGCCTGGGCGTAGAACTCCGTCAGCGCGTCTGCCTCGGCGTCGTCTGCGGCGGCGCCTGCGATGCGGGAGGAGGCGAGCAGGAAGCTGCGGCCGATGGTCTCCATCGACTCGCGGCGCACGCCGTCGCCGGTCACCCGCCCGGGGAGCACGACCCCGGCCGGATCGTCCGCACCGTGCTCGCGCACGGCGCGGAGCCACCGGTCGGCGGTCTCCGTCCAGAACGCGCGGGCGGAGGGGCCGTCTGCG
>JAITUD010000482.1 GCA_031286555.1 Microbacterium sp.
ACCGGCGGAACGGCCGTCATCCTCGGCCCCACCGGCCGCAACCTCGGGGCAGGGATGTCGGGAGGCGTCGCCTACGTGCACCGCCTCGACACCGCGCGGGTGAACGCGCAGTCGCTGGAAAGCGGCGAACTGCGTCTCGAGCCGCTCGACCGTGCCGACCTGGAGCTCCTTCGCGGGCTGCTCGTGCAGCACGTCGAGCGCACTGCGTCGCCGGTCGCCCAGCGCATCCTGGACGGCTTCGACGCCGCCGCGGATGACTTCATCAAGGTGCTGCCGCGCGACTTCGCGGCGGTGCAGAACGTACGCCAGGAGGCGGAGCAGGCGGGCATCGATCCCGACGGCGACGTCGTCTGGAACCGGATCCTGGAGGTGACCGGTGGCTGATCCCAAGGGCTTTCTCAAGGTGACCGAGCGGGAGCTGCCCGCGCGGCGCCCCGTTCCGGTGCGCATCATGGACTGGAAAGAGGTCTATGAGAAGGGCGACAGCGCCGTGCTGCGCCGGCAGGCCGGCCGCTGCATGGACTGCGGCGTGCCGTTCTGCCACTCCGGATGCCCGCTGGGCAACCTCATCCCGGAGTGGAACGACCTGACCTGGCGCGGAGAGGACCGCTCGGCGATCGAGCGCCTGCACGCGACGAACAACTTCCCGGAGTGGACGGGACGGCTCTGCCCCGCGCCCTGTGAGAGCGCGTGCGTGCTGGGCATCAACCAGCCGGCGGTGACGATCAAGCGGATCGAGCAGTCCATCGCCGATCAGGCCTTCGACAGCGGCTGGGTGCAGCCGCAGCCGCCGGAGCGCCTCACCGGCAAGACGGTCGCGGTGATCGGCTCGGGCCCTGCCGGACTCGCCGCCGCGCAGCAGCTCACCCGTGCCGGGCACACGGTCGTCGTGTACGAGCGCGACGACCGCATCGGCGGTCTGCTGCGCTACGGCATCCCCGACTTCAAGATGGAGAAGCAGCACGTCGACGCCCGCCTCCGTCAGATGGAGGAGGAAGGCACCCGGTTCCGCGCAGGTGTCGACGTCGGCACCGACATCGGATGGGACGAGCTGCGCGCCCGCTACGACGCGGTGCTCGTGGCGACCGGCTCCACGGTGCCGCGCGATCTGCCGATCCCGGGGCGCGACGCCGACGGCGTGCACTTCGCGATGGAGTACCTCGTGCAGTCGAACAGGGCGACGGCCGGCGACGAGGTCGCGGACCAGATCACCGCCGAGGGCAGGCACGTCATCGTCATCGGCGGCGGAGACACCGGTGCGGACTGCATCGGCACCGCGCACCGTCAGGGCGCGCTCAGCGTCACGAACCTCGCGATCGGGCGCCAGCCCGGCGAGGAGCGCCCGGATCACCAGCCCTGGCCCATGATGCCGACCGTGTTCGAGGTGTCCTCCGCGCATGAGGAGGGCGGCGAGCGGGTGTTCCTCGCGTCGACCGTGGAGTTCCTCACGAACGACGAGGGCCGGGTGCGCGCGCTGCGCGTGGCCGAGACCGAGTACGTCGACGGACGACGCATCCCGCGCAGCGGCACCGAGCGAGAGATCCCCGCCGACCTGGTGCTCATCGCGATGGGCTTCACCGGTCCCGAGTCCGACACATTCGCGGACGGAGCCTCTCCGGTGCAGACCGAACGCGGTACCCTTCGACGAGACGCCGACTACCAGTCGACCGTTCCCGGCGTGTTCGTCGCAGGAGACGCCGGACGCGGGCAGTCGCTGATCGTCTGGGCCATCGCCGAGGGTCGCGCGGCGGCCGCGGCGATGGATCGTCACCTGATGGGATCGACGGTGCTGCCTGCGCCGGTGGCCCCGACGGATGTCGCGATCGGTGTGCAGCCCGCGTAGGCTGGCGACGGCAACGTCGCCGAATCAGATACCCCCTCTACCCTGGAGATGCCGTTGAGACGCGCGAAGATCGTCGCCACACTGGGCCCCGCAACATCCACCTATGAGACCGTGCGTGCGCTGATCGACGCCGGCGTGGATGTCGCCCGGCTGAACCTCAGCCACGGTGACTACACCGTGCACGACGCGAACTACGCGAACGTGCGTCGTGCCGCCGAGGACTCCGGCCGTGCGGTCGCCGTGCTCGTCGACCTGCAGGGCCCGAAGATCCGCCTCGGCAAGTTCGAGGCAGGCCCCTACGAGCTCGCGGTCGGCGACATCTTCAAGATCACCACCGAGGACATCCTCGGCAACCGCGAGATCTGCGGCACCACCTTCAAGGGCCTGCCGCAAGACGTCAAGCCGGGCGACTTCCTGCTGATCGACGACGGCAAGGTCCGCGTCGAGGTCGTCGAGACCGACGGCGTCACAGTGACCACGCGCGTCGTGGTCGCCGGCGCCGTGTCGAACAACAAGGGCATCAACCTGCCCGGCGTCGCCGTCAACGTCCCCGCTCTGAGTGAGAAGGACGAGGACGACCTGCGCTGGGGCCTTCGCGCCGGGGCCGACATCATCGCGCTGTCTTTCGTGCGGGATGCCGCAGACGTGACCCGAGTGCACGAGATCATGGCCGAAGAGGGCGTCAAGATCCCCGTCATCGCCAAGGTCGAGAAGCCCCAGGCGGTGGACAACCTCGAGGAGATCGTCGACGCGTTCGACGGCATCATGGTCGCCCGTGGCGACCTGGGTGTCGAGCTGCCGCTCGAGGCCGTGCCGATCGTGCAGAAGCGTGCGGTCGAGCTGGCGCGCGCGATGGCCAAGCCGGTCATCGTCGCCACGCAGATGCTGGAGTCGATGATCTCGAGCCCGGTTCCGACCCGCGCCGAGACCTCGGATGTCGCCAACGCGGTGCTCGACGGTGCCGACGCCGTGATGCTCTCGGGCGAGACGAGCGTGGGGGAGTACCCCGTCGTCGTCGTCGAGACCATGGCTCGCATCATCGAGTCCACCGAGGAGCACGGCCTGGAGCGCATCCAGCCGCTGCGCAACAAGCCGCGCACGCAGGGCGGCATCATCACGCTGGCCGGCGAGGAGGTCGCGGAGTTCGTCGAGGCGAAGTTCATCTGCGTCTTCACCCAGTCCGGTGACTCCGCCCGCCGCATGTCGCGGCTGCGGCCCCGCATCCCGATGCTGGCGTTCACGCCGGAGCCGGGCATCCGTCGTCGCCTGGCGATGACGTGGGGCATCCGCACCGCGCTCGTCGACGTCGTGGAGCACACCGACCTGATGTTCCACCAGGTGGACGAGTACCTGCTGGGCAACAAGCTCGCCGTCGAAGGCGACAAGGTCGTCGTGATCTCGGGTTCCCCTCCCGGGATCATCGGCTCGACCAACGACATCCGCGTCCACCAGGTCGGGGATGCGGTCGGCGGAGCGGCGCCGGTCTACAAGTCGAAGAACTGAACGCTCGAGAAGGGGCGGGGCCGCCGGTCCCGCCCTTCTTCGTGCGCTAAAGTCGGTCAGGGCCGGCGTGGCGGAATGGCAGACGCGGAGCACTCAAAATGCTTTGTCGAAAGACGTGTGGGTTCGAGTCCCACCGCCGGCACAAGTACAACAGATAGGATTTCCCCCGTGACTGAAGAGCAGCAGCCTGAGCAGCCCACGGCATCCGCCCCGCGACGCGTCGTCGTCGCCGAGGACGAGTCGCTGATCCGCCTCGACATCGTGGAGATCCTCCGCGACAACGGCTTCGACGTCGTCGGCGAGGCCGGCGATGGCGAGACCGCCGTGGCGCTGGCGACCGAACTGCGCCCTGACCTGGTGGTCATGGACGTGAAGATGCCCCAGCTCGACGGCATCAGCGCCGCCGAGAAGCTGCACAAGAACAACATCGCTCCCGTCGTGCTGCTGACCGCGTTCAGCCAGAAGGAGCTCGTCGAGCGCGCCAGCGAGGCCGGGGCTCTCGCCTACGTCGTCAAGCCGTTCACCCCGAACGACCTGCTGCC
>JAITUD010000519.1 GCA_031286555.1 Microbacterium sp.
CAGGCTGCCCGCGGCTCTGCGCAGCGAGCTCGAGGCGCTGCGCTACCGGCTCGCCTCCGCGAGCTGACCCGGCATACCAACGGGGATGCGGGATGCCGGTGAGCCGGCATCCCGCATCCGTCTCGGGTTCTAAGCTGAGCGCATGAGCGATCGACGTTTCCCACGGCGGGTCTATGGCGTGGGGGAGGAGCCGGATCCCCGTTTCTCGCTCGCGAACGAGCGCACCTTCCTCGCCTGGATCCGCACGGCGCTCGCCCTGGTCGCAGTGGGCATCGCCATCGAGGCGCTGCAGCTCGACATCCATCCGGTGCCGCGCTTCCTCGCGGCGATCCTGTTCGTGCTGCTGGGCGTCGTCGCGACCGTGCACGCCTGGCTGTCGTGGGCGCGCAGCGAGCGCGCGATGCGCCTGCACCTGGCGCTGCCGGGTCCCACCACCGGTGTGGTCATCGCCGCCGGGGTGATCATCGCGATCCTGCTGCTCGGAGCAGGGCTCTTCCTGTGACCGAGGCCGCGGAAGGCGCAGCGGACCGCCCCTTCGACGTCGGTCTCCAGGCCGAGCGCACCCTGCTGGCCTGGCGGCGCACCTGCCTGTCGCTCGCGGTGGGGAACGTCGCGGCGATCAAGTACCTCTCGGATGCACTCGGGGCCTGGGCGACTCTGCTCGGCTTCCTCGGACTCGTCCTCTCGGTGATCGCCTGGGTGCTGTGCACCGTTCGCTACCGCCGGGCCCACAGCGGTCTGGTGCGGGACGAATCGCTGATCGTGAGCGGACGCCTGCCCGCGCTGGTCACGGTGGCGGTGGGGGCCGCCGGAATCGCCGCGCTCGTGGTCCTCTTCGCGCTGTGGCGTCCCTGGTGACCCGACGCTGAGACGTACCGTCTCGCCTGGCGTACCAATTCGCCATTTGGTACACCAAAATTTGACACCGGCTCCGCCCGATGCATAGTCTCTCCTTCGCATCCATCGTTTGTGGAAAAGAACTTCCACAAAGCGGAATCAAGGGAGATTTCCAAATGTCATCATCGCTGAGTCGGGCCGCCGCGACCGAATCCGCCGAGCGCGTCTACCGGAAGGTGTTCTTCCGGCTCGTCCCGTTCCTCATGCTGCTGTGGGTCGTCGCCTGGATCGACCGCGTCAACATCGGCTTCGTGAAGCTGCGGATGCTGGACGACCTCGGCTGGAGCGAGACCATCTACGGCATCGGCGCCGGCATCTTCTTCATCGGCTACTTCCTCTTCGAGGTGCCCAGCAACCTGCTGCTGCAGAAGATCGGCGCGAAGAAGACGATCATGCGCATCACCCTCGGCTGGGGAGCGGTCAGCATCCTGATGATGTTCGCCACCACGCCCGAGATCTTCTACACCCTGCGCTTCCTGCTCGGTGTGTTCGAGGCCGGCTTCTACCCCGGCATCATCCTGTACCTGACCTACTGGTTCCCGGCGAACCGTCGCGCCAAGGCGTTCGGCATGTTCATGTCGGCCTCCGCCTTCGCCGGCGTCATCGGCGGCCCACTGGCCGGCTGGATCATGAACACCATGGACGGCGTCGCCGGCCTGTCCTCGTGGCAGTGGGTGTTCATCATCGAGGGCATCCCGTCGATCATCCTGGGTATCGTCACCTTCTTCTACCTGACCGATCGTCCGAAGCACGCCAAGTGGCTGACCCCGACCGAGCGCGAGTTCGTGCAGGCCGAGCTGGACAACGAGGTGCACGCCGAGGAGAAGCAGCACAGCATGCTCGCGGCGCTCAAGGGCAAGACGATCTGGCTGTTCATCCTGATCTTCTTCTGCATCATCGCGGCGAACTCGTCGCTGACCTTCTACGGTCCGACGCTGATCGCCGAGGTCGGCTTCGGCGACCCGCTGGTGGTGGGCTGGATCATGGCCGGCATCAACCTGCTCGGCGCCGCCGGCATGATCTCGGCCGGCTTCATCTCCGACCGCACGGGCGACTCGCGCATCCAGACCTCGATCTCGGCCGCACTCGGAGCCATCGGCCTCGCCGGTGCCGCGCTGCTGATCGACACCAGCCCGATCGGCGCGATCTCGTGCCTGGCTCTGGCGCTGGTCGGCACGATGTCCGCCATCCCGGTGTTCTGGCAGATGCCGAACCGCTTCCTGGTGGGTGCCGCGGCCGCCGGCGGCGTGGCCCTGATCAACTCGATCGCGAACCTGGCCGGCTTCTTCGCCCCGACGCTGCTCGGCAGCCTGAAGGACAGCACCGGCAGCCTGGCTCCCGGCCTGCTGATCGTCGCCGGCGTCGAGATCCTCGCGACGATCCTGATCATCGCTCTGGTGCCGAGATTCAAGGAGTCCGCGAAGACCACCACGATCAGCGTCCCGGTCGTCGAGACCGAGGCCGAGGTCGCGCAGGTGCCGGTCAAGGATGGCGGAGAGGTCAAGGCGTGACCACCCTGAACGAGATCAATGCGCTGGACAGGGATGCGTTCGTCGAGGTCCTCGGACCGATCTTCGAGCACTCGCCCTGGGTGGCGACGGCCGCCTGGGGATCCCGCCCCTTCGCCGACGTCAGCGAACTGCACCGTGCCATGTTCGCCGTCGTCGAGGCCGCGGATCGGCAGACGATCCTCGACTTCCTGAACGGCCACCCCGCCCTGGCGGGCAAGGAGGCCGTCGCAGGGGATATGACCGACGAGTCGGTCGGCGAGCAGGCGAGCGCCGGGCTGAACGCGCTCAGCGCCGAGGAGTTCGCCCGGATCACCCGGCTGAACACCGACTACCAGAACAAGCACGGCTTCCCCTTCGTGCTGGCCGTGCGCGGGCACGACAAGGATTCGATCCTCGCCGAGTTCGAGCGCCGCAAGGACAACGAGACCGAGGCCGAGCTGCAGGAGGCCCTGGGTCAGATCGCCCTGATCTCGCGCGGGCGCCTCGACCGGGCTCTCACGGTCTGACCGACGACACCCACACGACACCGAGGAGACACACATGACGAACCACGAGGACCACGTCCGCCCGGCGCTCGCGCAGGCGCGCATCGCCGAGGCTGCAGGGGATCACCCGTACGGCTCGGTCATCACCGGACCTGCGGGCACGCTGGTCGTGCGGAACCAGGTCGAGACGACCCACGACGTGTCGGCGCACGCCGAGCTGGTCGCGGTCCGCGAGGCGGGCAGCCAGTGGGGCCTCGACCTGTCGGATGCCACGCTCATCACGACCTTCGAGCCCTGCGCCATGTGCCTCGGCGCGATCGTCAACTCGGGTGTGCGCGACCTCGTGATCGCGATCCGGTCGGTGCCCGGCATCCAGGCATCCGGCGACTACTCGGTCGAGAACCTGCTCGACCTGCTCGGCCTGCGCGACGAGTTCACGATCACCCGCGGCGTGCTCGCCGACGAGGTCACCGAGTACTACGTCGGACTCAGCGCCTGAGAGCCGGTTCACGAAGCGGAGGCGGTGCCGGTCGGCACCGCCTCCGCTTCGCGTCGACGGTCTGCACTGCCCTAGGGTCTTTACTGGCCCGCAGTCCGGAGATCCCGGGCGGGGTGGAGAAGAGGATCGATAACGATGACGACGCGCGCTGAGATCGCCGCCAAGCTGGATGACTTCGCCTACCAGAAGAAGCACTTCGGGGGCTTCCTGATGAACAAGCGGGCGAAGGTCTCGCACGCTCTGTGGACCTCCGCGGCCGACAAGGGCGTCACCGAGCTGACGATCCTCACCACGCGTGACTACGGCGACGACAACATCTACGACGTCGCCGCGTTCACGCTCGACGGCACGGTTCCCGCCGACGTCGTGGCGGCTCTCGCGCCGAAGGCCGAGCAGTTGGCGGATGCCGCGAACCTGCGCGAGCACGGCTACACCTACGACTCGTTCGAGCCCTGGGACGGTGGCGGCAGCATCTGGATCAGCAAGAAGCCGGAGTTCCGCAACCTGTCCGTGCAGGAGCAGGGCGTCTACGTGATCCCGATCCAGCGTCTCGCCGGAGACGGCGAGCCGCACTGGCTCGGCTGGGTGCGCAAGGACGGCCAGCTGAGCATCGCGATCGTCTACAACCCCTGATCCGATGAGGAGCACGGGCGCGGCCGTCGCGATCGCGGCGGCCGGATACTTCGTCGTGGCCGCCGCCGTGGCGTTCTACCTGCTCCCGGTGGGCTTCGGGCTCACCGGGGCGGGGCTGCTCGCCGCGCAGGTGGGCGTGCTCCTGGTCGGCGCAGCCCTCGTCGGCTACGTCGCGCTCATGGCACGGCGCGCGGCCGCCGCGCGTGCGGCGCTGCAGGCGATCGCCGGGGCGTTCGGCTGGGAGTATCTGCCCGATGTCAGCGACCGGCTCTGGGGCGGATCGATCGACGAGCAGGTGCCGCGCACGCAGCGCCGGT
>JAITUD010000040.1 GCA_031286555.1 Microbacterium sp.
TCCAGCAGCTGGCCGGGCGTGAGGTCCTGCGCCTTCGAGCCGGTGCCGAAGGTGTACGACGTGCGAAGACCGTTGATCACGGTGCGCACCGGGTCGTTCCAGTGCTGGTCGAGTTCGTCCAGGCGCTGCGTGAGCGTACGCACCTGCACGGTCTTGCCGTGCTTGACCCGGCCACTGGTGGGCAGCACCGCGCCCGAGATCAGGCCGAGCAGCGTGGACTTGCCCGCGCCGTTCACCCCGAGGATGCCGGTGCGCTCGCCGGGCGCGATGCGCCACTCGACGTCCTTGAGCACCTCATTCATCCCGGTCCCTGAGCTTGACGAAGGGTAGGAGACCCCCGCGTCGAGCAGGTCGACGACGTCCTTGCCGAGGCGCGAGACGGCGAGCGATTGCAGCGACACCGAGTCGCGGATCGGCGGCACGTCGGCGATCAGCTCGTTGGCGGCGTCGATGCGGAACTTCGGCTTGCTGGTGCGCGCCGGTGCACCGCGACGCAGCCAGGCGAGCTCCTTGCGCGCCAGGTTCTGCCTCTTCGCCTCGGATGCCGCGGCCATCCTGTCGCGCTCCACGCGCTGCAGGATGTAGGCGGCATAGCCGCCCTCGAAAGGCTCGACGATGCGGTCGTGCACCTCCCAGGTCGCGTTGCACACCTCGTCGAGGAACCAGCGGTCGTGGGTGACCACCAGCAGAGCGCCGGAGTTCTTCGCCCAGCGGTTCTTGAGATGACCGGCCAGCCAGGTGATCGCCTCGACATCGAGGTGGTTGGTGGGCTCGTCGAGGAAGAGCACGTCCCAGTCGCCGGCGAGCAGCTTCGCCAGCGACACGCGACGGCGCTGACCGCCGCTGAGCGATGCGACCGGGGTGTCCCAGCCGAGGTCGGCCACGAGTCCCGAGATCACGTCGCGGATGCGGGCATCCCCCGCCCATTCGTGCTCGGGAGTGTCACCGACGACCGCGGTGCCCACCGTCAGCGTGTCGTCGAGCGTGTCGGCCTGGTCGAGGCGGCCGATCGTCGTTCCGCCGCGAACGGTCACGCGACCGGCATCCGGTTCGCGGAGTCCTGCGAGCATGCCGAGCAGGCTCGACTTGCCGTCGCCGTTGCGACCCACGATGCCGATGCGGTCGCCCTCCTCCACGCCGAGCGTGACGGAGTCGAAGACGACGCGGGTGGGGAACTCGAGATGCAGGCCTTCGGCCCCGAGAAGATGTGCCATGTCCCTACAAGGCTAGCGCCGAGCCGGTGTGACTCCGCTCGGAGCATGACCGCGTTCTACTCCCCCACCGAGACCGAGTCCGCCCTGCTGCGCCGCTGCATCGACCTCGCCACCGAGGCACTCGACGACGGCGACGAGCCGTTCGGCTCGCTGATCACGGATGCCGAGGGCAGGGTGCTCTTCGAGGACCGCAACCGGGTGAAGGACGGCGACGCGACCCGGCATCCGGAGTTCGAGATCGCGCGCTGGGCGGCGGAGAACCTCACGCCCGAGCAGCGCGCCACCGCGGTGACCTACACCTCCGGTGAGCACTGCCCGATGTGCTCGGCCGCGCACGCCTGGGTCGGGCTCGGCCGCATCGTCTACGCGACCGGCACCGAGCAGCTCGTGAGCTGGCTCGCCGAGTGGGGCGTGCCCGCCGGTCCGGTCGCCGCGCTGCCGATCAATGCGGTCGCTCCCGGCGTCGAGGTCGCCGGTCCGGTCGAGGAGTTCGCCGACGAGGTGAAGGCGCTGCACGCGCGGATGCGGGGGCTCTGAACCCCGCCCCTGACATGCGGACGGGCCGCCCCGGAGATCCGGAGCGGCCCGCTCGATCGGAGTGACGTCACTCGTAGGACGTGACGATCTTCTCGAGGCTCGGCACGTTCTTGTACGCGTCTGCCGCGTTCTCCTTCGTGACGATGACCGGGGGCAGCAGGTACGCGGGGACGACCTTCTCGCCGTTGTCGTACTGGTCGGTGTCGTTGACGTCGACCTTGTCGCCCTTCTGCAGTTCGCCGACCATCTTGATCGCCTGCTGCACGAGCAGCGTCGTGTCCTTGTTGATCGTGGAGTACTGCACGCCCTCCATGATCGACTTGACCGACTCGACCTCGGAGTCCTGACCGGTGACGACCGGAACGGGCTTGCCGGCCTGCTGCACCGAGGTGATGATCGCGCGGGCGAGCGTGTCGTTCGGGGAGAGGACTCCGTCGATCGTGGCCGAGGTGTACGAGGCGGTGAGGATGGAGTCCATCCGGCGCTGCGCGTTCTCGGCCTTCCACCCGTCCGTCGCGGTCTGGGCGATGTCGGTCTGCCCCGAGACCACCTTCAGCGTGCCGTCGTCGATCTTCGGCTGCAGCACCTTCATCGCGCCGTTGAAGAAGACCGCAGAGTTGGCGTCATCGGGCGAGCCCGAGAACAGCTCGACGTTGTAGGGGGCCTCGTGGCCCGCTCGAGCGGCCAGACCGTCCAGCAGCGCCTGACCCTGCAGCTCGCCGACCTTGAAGTTGTCGAACGCGACGTAGTAGTCGACCGCCTTGGTGTTCTCGATCAGTCGGTCGTACGCGATGACGTACGCGCCGGCCTCGCGCGCGGCCTCGACCTGCGTGGACAGCTGCTTGCCGTCCTTCGCGCCGATGATGATGACCTTCGCCCCGCCGGTCACCATCGCCTGGATCTGGTTCTGCTGCTCGGCCACGGTGTTGCTCGCGGGTGCGTACTGTACATCGGGCTTGAACCCCGCCTCGGTCAGGCCGTCGGTGAACAGCTGCCCGGCGAGGACCCAGTTCTCACTGGTCTTGTCCGGAAGCGCCACACCGATGGTCGCATCGGCGGCGAAGCCCTTGGCCTCGTCCTTGGTCGAGCCAGAGCCGGAGCCCCCGCCGCGTTCCGACGAGCAGCCGGTGAGCGCGATCGCGCTCATCGCGACGATCGCCGTGGCTGTGACGATGATCTTCTTCATGTGATCTCTTTCTGTGGTGTGCAAAAGGATGCCGCGCAGCGGCGCGCGGCATCCGCCTACTTGCCGCTCGCCTTGCCGGCAGCGGTGGTCTGAGAGTCGTGGGAGGTCGCGGCGAACTGCTCGTTCGCCGCATCCTTGTGGCCGAACTTGCGCGTCAGGAACCCGATCAGCGACGGCCGCCCCTGGCGCTTGTTCCACACGTCGATGCCGACGGCGAACAGCAGCACCAGCCCCTTGATCATGGCCACGACGTCGGCGCCGGCGCCCAGCAGCGCCAGTCCGTTGTTGAGGAACGCCATCACGAGCCCACCGATGATGGAGCCGATGACGGTGCCGATGCCGCCGGAGACGGCGGCGCCGCCGATGAACACCGATGCGATGGCGTCGAGCTCCCAGCCGTTGCCGTCCTGGGGGCCCGAGGCCGTCGCCCTGGCGACGTAGATCATGCCGGCCAGCGCGGCGAGCACGGACATGTTCATCATCACGAAGAAGTCGACCCAGCGGTCCTTGACGCCCGAGAGCCGCGCGGCCTGCCTGTTGCCGCCGACCGCGTAGATGTGCCGCCCGAACACGGTGTTGTTCGTCACGAACGTGTAGAGGATGACGAGCGCCAGCAGGATCAGTCCCGAGATCGGGAAGCTGGTCCCCTCCCGGCCGGTGGCGAACAGCCATCCCGCGACCAGGATCACGACGGACAGCAGGACGACCTTCGTCACGCTGACCCACAACGGCGCCATCTCCGACCCCATCCTGCGCTGGATGCGGCGGGTCCGGATCTCCCAGAACACGATCCACCCCGCACCGAGCAGCGCCAGCACCATGGTCGGCACGTTGAACGGCACCGGCAGGGCGACCTCGGGGAGGTAGCCCGCGCCGATCGTCTTGAAGCCCTGGGGCACGGGAATCGACTGGGAGTCCCCGATGAACTGGTTCGCCCCGCGGAAGAAGAGCATGCCCGCGAGTGTGACGATGAACGCCGGCACGCCGACGTACGCCACCCAGAATCCCTGCCAGGCTCCGACGAGGACGCCGACGCCGAGCCCGATGAGGATGCCGACCGGCCACGCGACCTGCCAATCGGCCATCGCTTTCGCGACGATGATCCCGGTGAACGCCGCCACCGAACCGACCGAGAGGTCGATGTGCCCCATGATGATGACCATCACCATGCCGATGGCCAGGATCAGGATGTACGAGTACTGGTTGACGACGTTGATCAGGTTGCCGGGCGACAGCGTCAGCCCCTGCCCCTTGACGAGCCAGGTGAGCACCTGGAACACGACCAGGATGACGATCAGGCTGCCGAGGATGCCGAACTGACGAAGGGTCGACTGGCCTCCGCCGAACATCTTCGTGATGTCCGAGAAGTGGAACGGACGCCGTCCTGGCGTGGTTTCAGAGGTCATGCGGATGCTTTCTGGGTAGCGGAGGTCATGCTGCGCATGAGGTCTTCGGGGGTCGCCTCGTCGGCGGACATGCAATCGGTGACACGGCCCTCGAAGACGGTGTACACACGATCGGAGATGCCGAGCAGTTCGGGCAGCTCGCTCGAGATCACGATGACGCCCTTGCCCTGAGCGGCGAGTTCGTTGATGATCGCGTAGATCTCGTACTTGGCCCCGACGTCGATGCCGCGGGTCGGCTCGTCGAGGATCAGCAGATCAGGATCGGTGAACATCCACTTCGCGAGCACCACCTTCTGCTGGTTGCCGCCGGAGAGCTTGCCGACGCCCTCCTCGACGGACGGCGTCTTGATGCGCAGCGCCTTGCGGTACCGCTCGGCGACCGCGAACTCCTCGCGGGAGTCGACGACGCCGCGGCGCGCGATCTTGGAGAGCTTGGCCGAGACGATCGACCGCTTGATCGTGTCGAGCAGGTTGAGTCCGAGCACCTTGCGGTCCTCGCTGACGTAGGCGAGACCGTGTGCGATCGCGGACGAGACGTCGGGAAGAGAGATCTCCTGCCCGTCCTTGATCAGGGTTCCGGAGAGGAACGTGCCGTAGGAGCGGCCGAAGATGCTCATCGCGAACTCGGTCCGGCCGGCGCCCATCAGGCCGGCGATGCCCACGACCTCGCCGCGGCGCACCTCGATGCTGGAGCCCTTGACCGACATCCGCTCGGAGACGGTGGGATGCTGCACCCACCAGTCCCTGACCTCGAAGAAGACCTCGCCGATCTCGGGCGTGCGGTCCGGGTAGCGACTCTCCAGAGACCGGCCGACCATGCCGCGGATGATGCGGTCCTCGTTGATCTCGCCACGGGTGACGTCGAGCGTCTCGATCGCGCGGCCGTCGCGGATGATCGTGATCTCGTCGGCGATCTGCTCGATCTCGTTCAGCTTGTGGCTGATCATGATCGACGCGATGCCCTTGGCCTTCAGCCCGCGGATCAGGTCGAGCAGGTGCTGCGAGTCGTTCTCGTTCAGCGCGGCCGTCGGCTCGTCCAGGATGAGCAGCTTGACGTCCTTGTTCAGCGCCTTGGCGATCTCGATCAGCTGCTGCTTGCCGACGCCGAGATGCTTGATCGCGATGTCGGGGTCCTCGCGCAGCCCGACGCGCGCGAGCAGCTCAATCGCCCGCTGCTTCTGGGCCTGCCAGTCGATGCGGCCGCCGTGGCTGATCTCGTTTCCGAGGAAGATGTTCTCGGTGACGGAGAGTTCGGGCACCAGCGCGAGCTCCTGGTGGATGATCGCGATCCCCGCCTGCTCGCTGGCGGCGATGTCCTTGAAGCGCTGCTCCTGCCCGTAGAGCAGGATGTCGCCGTCGTAGGTGCCGAACGGGTACACGCCCGACAGCACCTTCATCAGGGTCGACTTCCCGGCGCCGTTCTCGCCGCAGATCGCGTGGATCTCTCCGGCGCGCACGGTGATCGACACCTCTGAGAGTGCCTTCACCCCGGGGAACTCCTTGGTGATGCCCCGCATCTCCAAGATGGGGCCTGAGACGGCCGGCAACGTTGCTGTTGTGCTCACGGGTCTTCCTCGCGACTGACGATCACCTCCGATGTGACCGTTCACATTGACGCTATCAAACTTGCTGATCGGCGCGTTGTCAAGTCCTGAGCGAGACCTGACTCAACGCATCGCGGCGGATTCCCTGACCCTGAGCTCGGTCTGCAGCAGACCGAGCGAAGGAGGCGCCTCGCCACGGATCTCCGCGAGCAGGATGCGCACGGCGCGTCGGCCCAGTTCGGAGAAGTCCGCGTGCACGGTGGTGAGCGCCGGGGCGACGTGCGCGGCGACTGGGATGTCGTCGAATCCGACGACGCTGACGTCACCGGGAACCCGGAGCCCGGCCTCCCGGAAACCGTGCATCAAGCCGATGGCCATGAGGTCGTTGGCGGCGAACACGGCGGTGAAGTCCCGCCTCCTGGACAGCTCCTGCCCCGCGAAATAGCCGAAGTCCGCAGTCCAGTCGCCCCGGATCGGCGGGAAGGTCGAGAGGTCCGCATCCCGCAGCGCGTCCAGGTATCCGCGCATCCGGGACTCCGCCTCGATCCAGTCCTGCGGACCCGCCAGATGCAGGATGTCGACGTGCCCGAGCTCGATCAGGTGCTCTGTGGCGGCGCGCGCGCCCGCCACCTGGTCGGCGGCGATGCCCACGGCGTCGGCGCCGGACGCGGTCTGCAGGGTGACGAACGGGAAGTCCACCGCCATCCCGCCCAGGACGTTGAAGACCCGCACCTGCGGCGCCAGCACGATGATGCCGTCCACCTGCTCTCTCGCCAGCTGGCGCACCGCCTTGCCGATCGCCTCCGGCGTCGTCGCGGGCAAGTTGAGGGTGGAGACCGAATACCCCTCGGCACGTGCCGCGTCCTCGATGCCGGCGATGGAGGACGACGGCCCGAACTCGCCGGTCGTCGCCGACAGCACGCCGAGCACCATCGACCTGCTCGTGACCAGCGCACGGGCGGCGAGGTTCGGCCGATAGTCGAGCACCGCGATCGCGTCGAGCACCTTCGACCGGGTCTCCGGGCGGATGCTCGGGTGGTCGTTGAGCACTCTGGAGACGGTCTGATGGGAGACGTCGGCGAGTCGCGCGACATCTCGGATGCTCGGCGCACGCGCCCTGTCCGGCCCGACCATCACACCCCCGTCCATATGTGCACGGTCACATTCTAGGCGTTGCGCGCAAGGAGGCGGAGGATCCGGAGCCTCAGGACATGATGCGGGCGCCGGGAACGGCGCCGTGCACGTGCAGGGCCTCGCGGCCGATCGCGGACAGCTCGTCCTGCACTGCGCGCGCCGCCTCCGGGCCCGCGCAGAGGAACGCGATCGTCGGGCCCGAGCCCGAGACGATGCCGGTCAGCGCCCCCGCCCGCACGCCCTCGGCGAGGATGTGATCCAGTTCTGGGCGCTCGGCGACGGCCGCCGGCTCCAGGTCGTTGATCATGCCGGGTGCGAGCGCGAGCGGATCACCGGCGCGCAGCGCCTGCAGCACCGCAACCGGCACGTCCAGCGACAGCGGCGGGTCATCTGCGAGAGAGCCTCTGACCGCACGCTGCTCGTCCAGGCGCCCGTAGATCGCCGGGGTGGAGAGCCCTTCGTCGCTGGGCACCAGCACCCAGTCGAAGCGTCCGGGCGCGAGCGCCGGGGTCAGCTGCTCTCCGCGTCCGGTGCCGACGGCCGTGCCGCCGTGCAGGGCGAACGGCACGTCGGCGCCCAACCGGGATGCCAGCTCGTGCAGCGCCTGCGGCCCCAGTTCCGTGCCCCAGAGCGCGTCGCAGGCGACCAGTGCGGCAGCGGCATCGGCCGATCCCCCGCCCATGCCGCCGGCGACCGGCACGCTCTTGCGGAGGTGCAGCGCGACGCCGTCGGTGACGCCTGCGGCCTGCGCGACGAGCTTCGCGGCACGCATCGCGAGATTGCGGTCGTCCAGCGGCACGGAGCGGGCGTCGACCTCGCCCGACACGGTCAGCGAGAAGTCGGATGCCGGTGACGCGTAGACGTCCTCGTACAGCGAGACGGCCTGGAACACGGTCGCGAGGGCGTGGTAGCCGTCGTCGCGGCGCGCGCCGACGCCGAGATAGACGTTGATCTTGCCCGGAGCGCGCACGTGCACGGCATCCGAGCGTTCGGCGAGACTCATCGGGCGTTCACAGATCTGAAGAGGTGGACCAGAGGTTCACGTCGACGCGGCCTGCGACGGCGTCGATGCGTGCGAGCTCCTCGGAGCTGAATGCCGCGCCGTCCACGGCGGCCAGGTTCTCGTCGAGTTGCTCCGGGCGGGAGGCGCCGATCAGCGCCGAGGCGACGACCGGGTCACGGAGGGTCCATTGGATGGCCATCTGGGCCAGGCTCTGACCGCGCTGACGCGCCA
>JAITUD010000072.1 GCA_031286555.1 Microbacterium sp.
GTCGACGGGCGCGACCGGGAAGTAGCCGCCCTTGAAGGGCGTCTTGTTGCCGAGGTTGCCGCCCTCCTCCTCGCGGCCGGAGTTCCACGCCGCCTCTTCGGAGTCGACCGTGTAGAAGCTCTCACCGGAGGTGACGGAATAGCGCACGTCGTCGAAGATGTAGAACTCCGCCTCGGGGGCGAAGTACGCGGTGTCGGCGATGCCGGTGGAGGCCAGGTACTTCTCGGCCTTCTTGGCGACCTGACGCGGGTCCTTGCTGTAGATCTCACCGGTGCGCGGGTTGTAGATGTCGAACACCATCACGATGGTGCTCGCCTCGCGGAACGGGTCGATGTACGCGGTGGTCACATCGGGGATGAGCTGCATGTCGGACTCGTGGATCGACGCGAAGCCGCGGATCGAGGAGCCGTCGAAGAGCTGTCCGTCCCGGAAGAAGTCCTCGTCGACCGTGGAGGCCGGGATGTTGAAGTGCTGCTGCACACCCGGCAGGTCGGTGAAGCGGATGTCAAGGAACTTGACGTCGTTCTCCTTGATGTAGGCGAGCAGCTCGGACGGTTCACTGAACATGTAGCACTCCTGTGGAAGGGATTCGGGGGACTTGGCCCACGAGGCAGATTACGGAGAGGCGGTTTCCCCACCGTGTCTGCCGTGTTTCGAGCATGTTACAGGCGACGCCTAAGCTGGAACCGTGACGGATGCTGTGAACACGTACCCCGGAGAGCGCCTCGGAATGCCGCAGACGGGGCCCGGGAGCATCGCCCGCGTCGGTCGTCGGATCGGCGCACTGGCGATCGACTACCTGGCGGCCACGATCATCGCGATCGGCTTCCTCGGCTACAACCAGTTCGACCTGCCTGCAGAGGCCGGGTGGCGTCAGTTCGCGCCGATGATGGTGTTCGCCGTGATGCAGATCCTATTCATCCCCACCGCGGGAGGCAGCCCCGGGCACCGCATCCTCGGCATGCGCGTGATCCGGCTGGGCGGCGGCTGGTCGGGCCTGTGGCGACCGATCATCCGCACGCTGCTGCTCGTCGTCGTGATCCCCGCGGTGATCTGGGACGCCGATCAGCGCGGGCTGCACGACAAGGCATCCGGCCTGGTGCTGATCCGCGCCTGACGCTACGCGGGTCCTGAGCCCGTGGAAGGGTCCTTGCCGCGATTGCGGCGGCGCGCCTCCTTGGGCGCGCGCCCTCCGAGGAACGACCGTGCCGGGTCGACGACGAAGCCCTGACGCAGCGCCTCGCGTCCGACCAGCATGCGGAAGCCCATCTCATCGCGATTGGTCAGCGTGACCTCGGCGGTGACCTCTTGGTCGACCAGACGCACCTTCAGCAGCACCACCAGACGAGTCTCGGTGTGCCCCGAGGAGCTGCGCACCTCGCGGCGGTCGTGCACCGGGTACTCGGCGCGCACGGCGTCGGCGAAGGTGTCCTGCCACGGGTTGACCCGGAAGCGGACCCACTCGGCGCCGTCGCGAGTGAACTCCTCGACGTCGAACGCGTGCAGCGAGGATGTGCGGGCGCCGGTGTCGATCTTCGCTTTGATCCACGCCACGCCGAGATCGGGCAGCCCGACCCACTCACGCCACCCCGTGAGCGTGTTTGAATGAGAAGACCGACCCATCCCTACATCCTGGCAGGAATCCCCGTTGAAGATCGCCGTCCTCTCCCGAGCGCCGCAGTCATACTCCACCCAACGTCTTCGCGCTGCAGCGCAGCAGCGCGGACACAACGTCAAGGTCCTGAACACCCTGAGGTTCGCGATCGATCTGACGGCGGATGAACCGGACCTGTTCTACCGCGGCAAGCAGCTCAGCGACTACGACGCGATCCTGCCGCGCATCGGCAACTCGATCACGTACTTCGGCACCGCCGTGGTCCGGCAGTTCGAGCAGATGGACGTCTACACGCCGAACACGGCCAACGGCATCTCCAGCGCGCGCGACAAGCTGCGCGCGAACCAGATCCTCTCGCGGCACAACATCGCGATGCCGGCGACCGCCTTCGTGCGCAACCGCGCCGACGTGCGTCCGGCGATCGAGCGGGTAGGCGGCGCGCCGGTGGTGATCAAGCTCCTGGAGGGGACCCAGGGTATCGGCGTGATCCTCGCGCCGCAGGTGAAAGTCGCAGAGGCGATCATCGAGACGCTGCACTCGACGAAGCAGAACGTGCTGATCCAGAAGTTCATCGCAGAGTCCCGCGGGCGCGACATCCGCGCCCTGGTCGTGGGCGGGCGCGTGGTCGCGGCCATGCGACGGGTCGCGGACGGCGACGAGTTCCGCTCCAACGTGCACCGCGGCGGTCGGGTGGAGCCGGTCACGCTCGATCCCGTGTACGAGCAGACGGCGGTGCGCGCGGCGCAGATCATGGGCCTGCGTGTCGCCGGCGTCGACATGCTGGAGGGTGAGGACGGCCCTCTGGTCATGGAGGTCAACTCGTCACCGGGTCTGCAGGGCATCGAGGCGGCCACCAAGCTCGACGTCGCAGGCGCGATCATCGACTACATCTCGGAGCAGGTCGCGTTCCCCGACATCGATGTCCGCCAGCGGCTGAGCGTCTCGACCGGCTACGGCGTCGCCGAGCTCGTCATGCACTCCGGCGCCGAGCAGGTCGGCAAGCAGCTCGGCGACCTCGGACTCTGGGACCGTGACATCACCGTGCTCACCCTGCACCGCGGCGTGACCGTCATCCCGAATCCGCGCAAGCACGTCGTGCTGGAGGCGGGGGACCGGCTGCTGTGCTTCGGCAGGCTCGACGAGATGCGCTCGATGATCCCCGAGCGGCCCCGCCGCCGCGCGAAGGTGCGCCGGCTGCCCAAGCAGCCGCTCGGCGAATGACGGCATGAGAAAGGCCCCGTCATCGGACGGGGCCTTTCTCATGAATCGTGCGGGTCAGCGCGGGCGCTGCGCGCGGGCCTTCATCGGGTCGATGCCCTTCGGGATCGGCAGCGATGTCACAGACTGCGAGACCGACTCGATCCGCTTGATCACGGCGGCCATGGTGGCCTTGTCGATCTTCTTGGGCAGCTTCTTGATGGTCTTGGCGAGATCCTTGATCTGCACCTCGTCCTCACCGTGGCCGACGTAGAGCACGGTGACCGGCACGCCGGTGGCCACGCGCTGGGCCTTCGAGCGCTCTTCGTTCACCAGGCGCGTGAGGCGCCCGCGTGCGCCCTCGCCGACGACGACCACGCCGCCGCGGCCGACCGCGCGGTAGACGGCCTCCTGCGTCTTGGGGTTGATGCCGGCGGGCGTGTCAGAGGCCTGCCAGTTGCGGCCGAGGCTGGTCGAGAGCACGTGGCCGCTCGCACCGGGCATGCCGTCGATCTTCTGGTACATCGCGCTCGTGGAGAGGCGGGTCATCAGCATCATCGCGCCGAGCAGACCGAGCATGAGGCCGGTGATGCCCCACAGGATGATCGCGAACACGCCGCTCGGGGGGATCAGGTATCCGAGGATCACACCGATCAGCACGCCGCCGACGACGATCGCGGCCTGGGCCCAGGGGAGCCAGCCGTAGATCTCGCGCGTGAAGCGGAACAGGGACTTCAGTTGGGAGAAGAACCCAGGTCGCTTCTCAGGTGCGGAATCACGCTTTGCCATGGGTACCAGCCTACCGGTCGCCCGGGGCGCGTCGCCGCCGGTGACTCATCGTGCACAGCCCGCATGATCGGACGACCCGTGCACAGACCCGGAAGTCCGGGAGAGGCACCGGGATGCGCTGCGCTGGGATGGGCGGATGACAGAGAACAGATCGCCCGCCGCGCTGGTCGGCGGCGTGCACCGCCGCATCCGGGTGCTCGATCCTCAGGAAGGGCCGTTCCAGGGTGAGCTGGTCGTCGACGGCGAAGACGTGCGCGTGCGCGTGGACGCTGCCGGATGCGCCGATGAGCCGTTCTGGGCGTTCAGCGGCGCCGGTCATGTGGCGGCCCCGCTCGACCTCATCCGCCGCGCTGACGGGACCGACGTCCTCCTGCCCTGGTGCACGGAGCGCGTCGCGGTGTTCCTGGGCCGTCGGGTCGCCGAGCAGACCCTCGGCACGGGCGAGAGCGTCACGCTGGTCGGCAGCCTGCTGCGCGGTGTCGTGGAGCTCGATGCAAGCCCGCTGACCGGAACCTGGTGGCTCACGGACGGGGGCAGGCCCGTGTTCGTCCTCGGCGCGGGGGAGCCGGCGTCTGAGAGTGCGCGCGCACTGGTCGCCCGCGTTCGTGCGAGCGCGGCGAACCGGAGTCTGGAGCGGCTCCTCGCCGACCACGAATCCGGCCTGGCGGATCCGCGTGCCGCACGGCGGCGGATGGACCGGTGGGAGGCGGAACTCACCGAGCTGGCCGCGCCGCGGCCGCTGCGGCGGGAGGTGTTCGCTCCGGCGGCGGCCGCGGCGGTGATGGAGGATCGCTTCACGTCGGACGTCGGCGGGCTGGAAGATCAGGGATGGCGCACAGCCGCCGCCGCACGGCTCGGCATCGCTCTCGACCGAGGGCGCGCCCTCCTGCATCGCGTGCTGAGGCCCGGACGTGGCGCGTCCGAGTCGGCTTCGGAGCTGCCGGCGGCTCCGAAGCGCACCGTCCGTCGTCGGCCCCTTCTCGTGGGGCTGGCGGCGGCACTCGTCGTGCTCGCGGGCGGGCTGCTGTGGCCGAGTGGAGATGCCGACGAGCCGGCATCCGCTCAGACGGGCGGTGGGTCGGCCGCGACCAGGACGAGTCCCGCGCCGCGTGCGGAAGGCCCGTCCCCGGACGCCACGCAGGAGGAGCCGCCCGATGCCGAGAGCACAGATGATCCCATCGCTGCCGCGACAGCACTCCTGAAACGGATCGACGGATGCGTGCGCGACCACGACGAACGATGCGCGGACGCTGTCGTCGAGGGATCCGCATCGTCGGTGCTCACGGCTGTGCAGGACACGGATGCCGGCGACGCGGTCGCGCTCGTGGACTCCTACGGCGACATCGCCGTGATCCGCCGTGGCGGGCCCGAGGAGCGGCAGCAGATCCTGGTGCTCCTGCGCCAGAAAGACGAATGGCTGGTCCGCGACGTCTATGCCGTCGCGGACCAGCCGGGTTCGTCGTGAGACTTACGCTCCGAGCACGGCGGCGAAGTCGGCCGTCTCGAGGCGGGTCTTGATCGCGCCCAGGAAGCGGGCGGCGTCCGCACCGTCGATGATGCGGTGGTCGTACGAGATCGCGAAGTACACGTACGAACGGACCGCGATCGCGTCGACGCCGCCGACGTTCACGACGCCGGGGCGCTTGAACACGACGCCGGTGCCGAGGATCGCGGACTGCGGCAGGAACACGAGCGGCGTGTCGAACAGCGCGCCGCGCGACCCGGTGTTGGTCACCGTGAAGGTGCCACCGGCGAGCTCGTCCGGCTTCAGTTTGTTGTCACGCGTGCGGGCCGCGAGATCGGCGATCTCGTTCGCCAGCTGGGCGAGATTCTTCGTCGCCGCATCGCGCACGACCGGCGTCAGCAGGCCGCGCTCGGTGTCGACCGCGATGGAGATGTTCTCCGTCGCGGGGTAGACGATGCTGTCGCCGTCGACCGTCGAGTTGATGATCGGGAAGGCCTGCAGTGCCTCAGCGGCGGCAAGGGTGAAGAACGGCAGGAAGGAGAGCTTGTCGCCCGTCTTCTGCTGGAACGCCACCTTGACGCTGTCGCGGTACGCGGCCAGAGCCGTCACGTCGATCTCGACGAACGTGGTCAGCTGTGCGGTCTGCTGCATCGAGGCCACGGCGCGCTCGGCGACGACCTTGCGCAGGCGGGACATCTTCTGCGTGGTGCCGCGCAGCGGGGAGACCTCGAGGGCAGCCGGAGCCGCGGCGACCGGAGCAGCTGCCGCGGCAGGCGCCTGGGTCTTGGCCTCGGCGGCCTTCAGCACGTCCTCCTTGCGGATGCGACCACCGACGCCGGAGCCCTGGACGCTCGCCAGGTCGACGCCCTGCTGTGCGGCCAGGCGGCGCACGAGCGGGGTGACGTAGAGGTTGTCCGATCCGGTTGCCTCAGCAACGGGTGCCGGAGCGGCAGCCGGGGCCGGAGCAGCGGGCGCCGGCGCGGGAGCCGGAGCGGCGGCGGGTGCCGGAGCGGCGGCGGGTGCCGGAGCGGCGGCCGGTGCCGGAGCGGCAACAGGCGCCGGAGCAGCGGCGGCGGGAGCACCGGAGCCGACCCGAGCGAGCACTGCGCCGACGGCGACGGTCTCGTCCTCAGCGGCGACGATCTCCTGCAGCACACCGGCCACAGGCGAAGGAATCTCGGTGTCGACCTTGTCGGTCGAGATCTCCAGCAGTGCCTCGTCGACCTCCACGCTGTCACCGACCTGCTTGAGCCAGCGGGTGACGGTGCCCTCGGTGACGCTCTCGCCGAGCTCGGTGAGCGCGCTGTCGGTGGCGTCGCCGGATGCTGCCGGGGCGGCGGGTGTCTCAGCCGCGGGGGCCGGCGCGGGCGCCTCAGCGGCCGGCGCCGGGGCAGCGGCCGCAGGCGCCTCAGCGGGCGCCGGAGCGGCGGCGGGTGCCTCAGCGGCCGGGGCCGCACCGGAACCGTCGCCGATGCGTGCGAGCAGCGCGCCGATCTCGACCGTCTCGTCCTCGTCGACCAGGATCGCCTCGAGCACGCCACTGACGGGTGCGGGGCTCTCGGTGTCGACCTTGTCGGTCGAGATCTCGAGGAGGCCTTCGTCAGCCTCGACGGTGTCGCCGACCTGCTTGAGCCAGCGGGTGACCGTACCCTCGGTGACGCTCTCTCCGAGAGCGGGGAGGACCACGGATGTGCTCATGTCGGAGTCTCCTTCAGGATGTTCGTGTGGTGTTCAGCTTAGTGGCCTTGAACGCGCAGAGACAGAACGAAACTTCCACAATGCGCGAAAAAGTTTTCACAATGTGTGCAAAGGCTTCCCGGCGAGGGCCAGGAAGGCCTCGCCCAGAGCCTCGCTCTGAGTGGGGTGGGCGTGGATCAGCGGAGCGATGTCCTCGGGGTGCGCCTCCCACGCGACGGCCAGCTGGCCCTCGGTGATCAGCTCGCCGACGCGGTCGCCGAGCAGGTGCACGCCGAGCACTGGCCCGTCCTTGAGACGGACGACCTTGACCAGGCCGCCCGTGCCGATGATCTCGCTCTTGCCGTTGCCCGCGAGGTTGTAGTCGTACGAGACGACCTGATCCGCGCCGTGCGCGGTCACAGCCGCCTCCTCGGTGATGCCCACCGAGGCGACCTCCGGGCTGCAGTACGTGACCCGCGGGATGTTCGCCTCGGGCATGGGGGCGGGGCTCAGCCCGGCGATGCGCTCGGCGACGGCGATGCCCTGCAGGAATCCGCGGTGGGCGAGCTGCAGACCGGGGACGATGTCGCCCACGGCCCACAGACCGGGAACGCCGGTGCGCAGCTCCTCGTCCACGATCACGAAGCCGCGATCCATCGTCGCGCCGGCCTCGGCGAAGCCGAGATCGGCGGTGGCGGGACCGCGACCGACGGCGACCAGCAGGTAGTCGGCCTCGAGGGTCTTGCCGTCCTCGAGGGTGACGGTGACGGCATCCGCGGTCTGAGTGGCGGACTGGAACCGCACGCCGAGCGAGTACGCGATGCCGCGTCGGCGGAACGCTCGCTCCAGCCCCTTGCTCAGGGCGATGTCCTCGTTCGGGACCAGATGCGGCAGAGCCTCGATGATCGTCACCTCGGCGCCGAACGATCGCCAGACGCTGGCGAACTCGACTCCGATCACTCCTCCGCCGAGGATGAGCACGCGTGCCGGCACCTCGTCGAGGGCGAGCGCCTGCTCGCTGGTGAGGATGCGGCCGCCGATCTCCAGTCCGGGCAGCGACCTGCTGTAGGAGCCCGTAGCGAGCACGACGTCGGCGCCCACGTAGCGGTCGTCGCCGACCACGACCGCGCGGTCGGTGTCGAGGCGTCCGGCTCCCGCGACGACGGTGATCCCGCGCGCCTTGATCAGGCCCTCGAGGCCCTTGAACTTCTTGGCGACGATCCCTTCGCGGTAGGAGCGGACGCCCGCGGCGTCGATCCCCTCGAGGGTCGCGGTCACGCCCACGGACGCCGCATCGCGGACGTGCTCGGCGACCTCAGCGGCGTGCAGCAGCGCCTTCGTCGGGATGCAGCCGCGGTGCAGGCAGGTGCCTCCGACCTTGTCCTTCTCGATCAGCGCGACCTTCTTGCCGAGCTCGGCGGCCCGCAGGGCGGCCGCGTAACCGCCGCTGCCGCCGCCGAGGATGACGACGTCGAAGGTGTGGGTGGTCATCATGCCTCCTTGGCGGATGCTTCGGCGAACGCGATCAGCGAGCGCACGGTGGCCCCGGTCGGGCCCTTCTCCGTGAAGCCGTACCCGGACCCCTTGTGCTCACCGGAGCCGGCGATGTCGAGGTGGATCCAGGGGATGCGCGGCGCGTCGGCCTCTTCGGACGTGCGGCCGACGAATCGGCGGAGGAACAGCCCCGCGAACAGCGACCCGCCGGAGCGGTCGCCCATGTTCGCGTTGACCATGTCGGCGATCGGCGAGTCGAGAGACTCCTCCATATGGTCGGGCAGGGGGAGGGGCCACGCCAGCTCGTCGACGCTCTCGGATGCCGACAGGTACTCGGCGACCGCATCCTCGCTGCCCATCACGCCGGTGTGGCGCATGCCGAGCGCGACGATGATCGCCCCGGTGAGCGTGGCGACGTCGATGATGACGTCCGGGTTCTCGCGGCTCGCCGCCACGAGGCCGTCGGCCATGACCAGGCGCCCCTCGGCGTCAGTGTTCAGCACCTCGACGGTCTGCCCGTCCAACATCCGCAGCACGTCGCCGGGGCGCGTGGCGCGACCAGAGGGCATGTTGTCGGCGATGCA
>JAITUD010000110.1 GCA_031286555.1 Microbacterium sp.
CGGGCGACGTGACGAAGGACGTTCAGCCGAGCAGGAAGGCGACCTCGACCTCGACCGGCGCGTCCAGCGGCAGCACCGAGACGCCCACGGCGGCGCGGACGTGCACGCCGGCGTCGCCGAAGATCTCGCCGAGCACCTCACTGGCGCCGTTCGCGACCCCGGGCTGGCCGGTGAACGACGGGTCGGATGCCACGAACGCACCCACCCGCAGCACGCCGACGATCCGGTCGGCACCGCCTGCGGCGGCCGCAGCCGCGGCAAGGGCGTTGAGCGCGCACGTGCGGGCGTAGGCCTTGGCATCCTCGGCATCGATGCCGGCGCCGACCTTGCCGGTGGCGGGAAGGGCACCGTTCTCGAAGGGCAGCTGACCGGAGGTGTAGACGACGTCGCCGTGCACGGTGGCCGGAACATAGGCGGCGACGGGGGCGGCGACGGCGGGAAGTTCGATGCCGAGCTCGGCGAGGCGTGCGGTGGTGCTCATCGGATCAGCTCCCCTCGAACTGGCGGGCGGCCTCGGCCGCAGCGGCGAGGCCGGCGTTCTCGGTCGCGGCCTCCTGGACGGGGCGCTTGAAATAGGCGACGAGACCGCCCTCGGGGCCGGTCACGACCTGCACGAGTTCCCAGCCCTGCTTGCCCCAGTTGTTGAGGATCGCCGCCGTGTTGTGGATCAGCAGCGGGGTGGTCAGATACTCCCACGTCGTCATGGCACTCCTGTGCGTCAGCAGGCCTGAAGCGGCCTGGCATTCGGGCTGTTATTCAGGGAACTCCCCTACGATCAAGCGTATGCCCCAAACGAAACGCACGGTGAAAGGTGTGCTCGGAGGACTGCTCGGCCTGGTCGGCCTGAGCGCGGTCGCCGGCCTCCTGGTCACTGCGACGGTCACCCCTGCCATCGCCATGGCCGGTTACACCGGCTCGCAGGCACTGACCCTTTTCGAGGATCTGCCGAGCTATCTGAAGCCGTCGGAGCCGATGGCGCCGACGACGGTCTACGGCAACGACGCGAACGGCAAGCCGTTCAAGCTCGCCACGTTCTACGAGCAGAACCGCACTCCGGTCACGTTCAGCCAGCTCTCCCCCACGCTGGTCGACGCGCTGCTGTCCAGTGAGGACAAGAACTTCTACTCGCACGGCGGCGTCAACCTGCTGTCGACGGTGAAGGCCGCGGTCGACAACGTCAAGGGCACCTCGTCACGCGGTGCGTCGACGATCACTCAGCAGTATGTGAAGAACGTGCTGATCCAGGAGTGCGAGCAGGACGTCGCACCCGACGACAAGCACTACAGCGACAAGATGCAGCAGTGCTATCTGGATGCCGCGCAGGCGAAGGGCTCGGCGGGCATCGAGCGCAAGCTGCAGGAGATGCGCTATGCGATCCAGGTCGAGAAGGACAACTCTAAGAACGACATCCTGCTCGGCTACCTGAACGTCTCGAACTTCGGCGGCACCACCTACGGCATCGAGGCCGCCGCGCAGCGCTACTTCAGCACCTCCGCCTCGAAGGTCACCCTGGTGCAGGCGGCGACTCTGGCCGGCATGGTGCAGGAGCCCAACCGGCTGCGCATCGACCAGCCCACCGCCGGCACCTGGAGCGACAAGGACGGCAAGCCGCACAACACCGCCGAGGACGGCTACAAAACCACCAAGGACCGTCGCGACTACGTGCTCGGCCAGATGTTCGTGAACGGGCAGATCACCAAGGCGCAGTACGACGAGGCCAAGGCCACGCCGGTCGAGCCCAAGCTCTCGAACACCACGCAGGGCTGCGCGAGCGCGGGCAACAACGCCTACTTCTGCCAGTACGCGCTCTCGGTGATCAAGAACGACAAGGCCTTCGGCGCGACCGCTTCGGAGCGGGCCGCGAACCTGAAGCGCGGCGGCATGCAGGTGTACACCTCGCTCGACCTTCGGGTGCAGAGCGCGGCTGTGGAGTCCGTGCAGAGCCGGGTGCCCTCGCACATGGGCGGCATCAACCTGGGTGGCGCCGCCGTCTCGGTCGAGGCGAGCACCGGGCGCATCCTCGCCATCGCGCAGAACACCCAGTTCAGCGAGGCGGCAGCAGATGCCAAGAAGCCCGGGATCAGCTCGCAGGTGTTCGCCGCCGACGCCGCGCACAACGGCGCCAACGGCTTCTCCGTCGGCTCGACCTACAAGCTCTTCACGCTGATCGACTGGCTCGAGAAGGGTCACTCCGTCAACGAAACACTCGACGGCCGGGCATCCGGCACCGCCGGCACGTACAACCGGGACGGCTGCGGCGGCACGTACACGCTGCCGAAGGACAAGGCGATCGGCAACTCGGGCCGGAACAGCGGCTACGTGGGCAGCGTGATGCGCTTCACCGCCGCGTCGCTGAACACCGGCTTCCTGGCGATGGCCAAGCAGCTGAACCTCTGCGACATCAACCAGGTCGCCAAGCGCATGGGCGTTCACCTCGGCAGCGGCTGGGATGTGACGAAGCCGGACAACGACAAGAACCCCGGCGCCAACGACCCGTTCCCCTCGGTGCTCGGTTCGAAGAACATCGCTCCGATCCAGATGGCCGGCGCCTACGCCACGGTCGCCAACAAGGGCAAGTACTGCGAGCCCCGCGTGATCGACAAGGTCATCGGACAGGACGGCAAGGAGATCGCTCCCCCGGCTCCCAAGTGCAGCCAGGTGATCGCTCCCGAGATCGCGGCGACGGCGGCCTACGCCCTGCGCGGCGTGATGGACGGCGGCACCGGCAGCCGGGCGAATCCCCGCGACGGCACCCAGCTGATCGGCAAGACCGGTACCGCTGAGAAGGAGCACACCATGCTGGTGGAGTCCAGCACCAAGGTGACCACCGCGGTCTGGGTGGGTAACATCGTCGGCACCAAGGCGCTGAAGAGCTTCACGTACAAGGGCGTTGCGCTCAACAACATCCGCTATGGGATGGCCAAGGCGATCCAGGGCGCTGCCGACAAGTTCTACAAGGGCGAGGCCTTCCCCTCGCCCGACAAGAACCTGACGCGCAACGTGCTCAAGGACCTGCCGAGCGTCGTGGGGATGAGCGTCGGCGACGCGACGAAGGCACTCGAGGATGCCGGGTTCCAGGTGTCGGTCGGCGCTCCCGTCGACAGCAACCAGCCTGCGGGCATGATCGCCACCCAGGCTCCGGGCGCCGGAAAGGCGGCCGCCGGTACCACTGTGACGATCGCCCCCAGCACGGGCAATCAGGCGCAGACCGGGCTGCCGGTGCCGGATGTGACGGGCAAGTCCGCCCAGGATGCGATCGTCGAGCTCAACAAGGCCGGTTTCATGAACATCAACTGGGACGGCAGGTGCCAGCCGAGTTCGCAGGTCGTTCAGACCGATCCGCCCGGCGGATCGACTGCTCAGGCCACCCAGCAGATCAAGGTGAAGTGCGACAAGGGCAACCAGAATTGACCTCTCGTAGCGCCCACCCGGCCCTCATCGCGCTCGGCGCGGTGGGGGCCGTCGGCGTCGCCGCGGCGACCTGGGGCATCGGCATCGAGCGCTACCTGTTCACGGTGCGCACGGCGACTGTCCCCGTGCTCTCCCCCGGCTCCGCGCCGATCCGCGTGCTGCACCTGTCCGACGCGCACATGGCGCCCTGGCAGCACCGCAAGCAGCAGTGGCTGGCCTCGCTCGCCACGCTCGAGCCCGATCTCGTGGTGAACACGGGAGACAACCTCGGGCACGTCGACGGTCTCACCGGCATCCGCCGTGCGTTCGCGCCTCTGGCAGGCATCCCCGGGGTGTTCGTGCACGGCTCCAACGACGTGCACGCGCCGTCGCCGCGCAACCCGTTCAAGTACTTCATGGGCCCCTCGAAACGGCATTCGAAGGCGCCACGGCTCGACACCGCGGCGATGGACGACTTCTTCACCGACGAGCTCGGCTGGACGGATCTCGACAACACCGTGGCGCGCCTGACCGTCGCGGGGCAGAGCGTCGACTTCTTCGGGGTGGACGATCCCCATCGGGGCTGGGATCGCCTCGACGAGCTGCCGGATCAGATCACCACGCTCGGGCCGCGCGAGCCCGGCGCATCCGTGCTCGGTGTGGCGCATGCGCCCTATCAGCGCGTGCTGAACGAGTTCATCGACCTGGGCGCGGACATGCTGATCGCCGGCCACACCCACGGCGGGCAGGTCTGCCTGCCCGGCTACGGCACGATCGTCGCGAACTGCGACATCCCCCTGACGCAGGCGAAGGGCCTGAGCACCTGGTCACACGGAGGCCGATCGGTGCCGCTGAACGTCAGCGCCGGCTGCGGCACCTCGATCTACGCCCCGGTGCGCTTCGCCTGCCGGCCGGAGGCCTCGCTGCTGACGCTCGTCGCGCGCCCTCGATTCGGTAACAGCGCCGGTTCCATGTAGACTCGAACAGTTGCAAAAACGGGGTGTGGCGCAGTTTGGTAGCGCGCGTCGTTCGGGACGACGAGGTCGCAGGTTCAAATCCTGTCACCCCGACAGCATGCGAAAAGGGGCC
>JAITUD010000182.1 GCA_031286555.1 Microbacterium sp.
TGTGGGGCCTGGGCGACCCGGCGGACGCGGATCTGCTCGCGGAGCTCGCGGCATCCGCCGGCGTCGATCCCCGCGACATCCGCGGCTTCGACGCCGTCGTCGCCGACTCCGCGCGCGGCGCGGTGTTCGGCAAGGACGACGCGTTCTTCGCCAGCGGACGCCTCGACGACCTGGCATCGGTGCACGCGGGGGTGGTGGCGCTGCTCGCCGCCGCTGACGCCGCGACCGGCGTCATTCCGGTGCTCGCCGCCTTCGACCACGAGGAGCTCGGCTCCGAGTCGCGCTCCGGCGCGGCAGGCCCGTTCCTCGAGGACGTGCTGGAGCGGGTCTACGAGCAGCTCGGAGCGGATGCCGCCGACCGCCGGCGCGCGTACGCCGCGTCGTGGCACCTGTCCAGCGACGTGGGCCACTCGGTGCACCCGAACTACTCGCAGCGGCACGACCCGGTGGTGCAGCCACTGCTCGGCTCCGGCCCGATCCTGAAGATCAACGCCAACCAGCGCTACGCGACCGATGCCGTGGGAGCCGCCGCCTGGGCCGCGTGGTGCGAGGCATCCGGCGTGGCGTCGCAGGAGTTCGTGTCGAACAACGCCGTGCCCTGCGGCTCGACGATCGGCCCGATCACGGCGACGCGCCTCGGCATCCGCACGGTCGACATCGGCATCCCGATCCTGTCGATGCACTCCGCCCGCGAGCTCGCGGGCGTCAGCGACCTGCACGACCTGTCACGTGTGGCGGAGGCGTTCTTCGCCGCCTGATCCGCAACATGCAGTAGACATGCACTCTGCATGTGAGTAGCGTTATTGCATGTCCACGTTACAGGTCCGCGACGTCCCAGAGGACATTCACCGCACGCTGAAGGCACGCGCCGCCGCATCGGGGCGCAGCCTCTCCGAGTACACCCTCGACATCCTCGCTCGCGAGGCGAGCCAGCCCACGTTCGATGAACTGCTCGAACGTGTGCGCCTGCGCGGATCAGTCGATATCGGCGACGCCGCGGTCGAGTCACTGCGCAAGGATCGCGACGCCGCCTGATGCCGATCGTGCTCGACGCCTCCGTGCTCGCGGAAGTGCTGCTGCTCAGCCCTCGCGGAGCGCGCACGGCGGAGCACATCCGCATGAAGCAACCAGATCTGCACCTGCCGCATCTCGCCGACGTCGAGACCGCGTCCGTGCTGCGGGGGCTCGCCCGCGGCGGAATCGTCGGCGACGATCGTGCGCAAGCTGCCCTGATCGATCTGCGCGATTTCCCGGCGAAACGCTGGCCCGCGACATCCTTCCTGGAACGGATCTGGATGCTGCGCGAGAACGCGACCGCCTACGACTCGGCATACATCGCTCTCGCCGAGGCGCTGGATGCCGAGTTCGTCACGGCCGATGCGAAGCTGGTGCGCGGCGTCGAGCGCATCGCGCAGTGCCGCATCACCCTCGTGCAGTGAGCCCCGGCGGTGCCAGGATGAGGGCATGACCGCAGAGAGCACCTCGACGTCGACGCTCATCGAGCGCACCGGGATCGAGATCATCCCCGAGTCCGAGCGCACCGCCAAGCCGCGAGACCTGTTCTGGCCGTGGTTCGCCGCGAACGTCTCGGTGTTCGGCATGTCCTACGGCTCGTTCGTCCTGGGCTTCGGCGTCTCGCTCTGGCAGGCGACCATTGTCTCGGTGATCGGCATCGTCGTGTCGTTCTTCCTGTGCGGCCTGATCGCGATCGCCGGCAAGCGCGGATCCGCGCCGACGATGGTGCTCTCCCGGGCGGCGTTCGGCGTGCAGGGGCAGAAACTGCCCGGCATCGTGTCCTGGCTGACCTCGATCGGCTGGGAGACGTCGCTGGCGATCACGGCGGTGCTCGCGACGGGCACCGTGCTGCACGAGCTGGGCTGGGTCACCGGCGATGACACCGCGGTGAAGATCATCGCGACCGTCCTGGTCGCCGCGCTCATCGTGGGGGCCTCCGTGCTCGGCTATCACACGATCATGAAGCTGCAGTCGGTGCTCACCTGGCTGACCGGCGCGATGACGGTGCTCTTCCTCATCCTCACCTTCCAGTACATCGACTGGGCCACCGCGTTCTCGCACCCCGACGGCACCTTCGCGCAGACGATCGGCGCCCTGGTCATGGTGATGACCGGCTTCGGACTGGGCTGGATCAACATCGCCGCGGACTGGTCCCGCTACCAGAAGCGCACCGCCTCGGACGGGCAGATCATCGCCTGGAACACGATCGGCGGCTCGGTCGCGCCGATCATCCTGGTGTTCTTCGGCCTGCTGCTGGCGGGTTCGAGCGACAAGCTGATGACGGCCGTCGGCAACGACCCGATCGGTGCCCTCGCCGTGCTGCTGCCGACCTGGGCGCTGTTCCCGTTCCTCATCGTCGCGATCCTCACCCTGGTCTCTGGCGCGGTGCTCGGCATCTACTCCTCCGGGCTGACGCTGCTGAGCCTCGGCATCCGCATCCCCCGCCCCGCGGCCGCCGCGGTCGACGGCGTGATCCTCACCGCCGGCACGATCTTCGTGGTGTTCTTCGCGACCAGCTTCATCGGGCCGTTCCAGTCGTTCCTGATCACCCTCGGCGTGCCGATGGCGTCGTGGGCGGGCATCCTCATCGCTGACATCCTTCGGCGCCGCAAGGACTACGACGATGACGCGCTGTTCGACTCGCGCGGCCGCTACGGTGCCTTCGACTGGACCTCGATCATCACGATGCTCGTCGCGACCGGCATCGGCTGGGGCCTGGTCATGAACCAGATCCCGGACACCCCGTGGAACGACTGGCAGGGCTACTTCCTCGACCTGTTCGGCTGGCGCGAGGCCTGGGGCTACGCGAACCTCGGTGTGCTGTTCGCCCTGGTGCTCTCGTTCCTGGTGACCTGGTTCGCGCGCGCGGGCAAGATCCGCCGACAGGAGCAGGGATGACCGGGACCCGGGTGGCGTGGCTGGTCGTCATCGACCCGCAGAACATCTTCGCCGCCCCTGACTCCGACTGGGGTTCGCCGTTCTTCGCGGAGGCCTTCGCCAACATCCGCCGCCTGGCCGACGCCTTCGGCGAGAACGTGCTGGTGACCAGGTGGATGCCGACGGCCGACCG
>JAITUD010000183.1 GCA_031286555.1 Microbacterium sp.
TGGCCCTCACTGCTCGTCGGCGTGGTCACGATCGCGCTGATCCTGCTGCTCGAGCGCACACCGCTCGGCGCCCTCGCCATGGTGGTCGCCGTCATCGCAGGGTCGCTGCTGGTCCTCGCGCTTCCGGAGGACAGTGTCGCAACCATCGCGGGCATCGCCGAGGTCACGCGTTCGCTGCCGACGCCCGTGATGCCGGACTTCGCTCTCTTCGGTGCCCTGATCGTCCCCGGGGTGTCGATCGCACTGGTCGGCCTCGTGCAGGGCGCCGCGATCTCGGGCGCGATCCCCAACCCGGACGGCAGGTACCCCGACGCATCGACCGACTTCCGCGGACAGGGCATCGCGAACCTGGCATCCGGCCTGCTGCAGGGCATGCCGGTCGGCGGTTCGATGTCCGCCACCTCGCTCGTCCGCGCGGCCGGCGCGAAGACCGCCCTGGCGAACCTCATCGCGGGCGTGGTGATGGTCATCACGCTGCTCGCGTTCGGGCCGCTGATCGAGTACATCGCGATGCCTGCCCTGGCGGGCCTTCTGATCCTCGTGGGCGTGCGCACGCTGAAGATCCCCCAGATCATGATGGTGCTGCGCACCGGCCCCACTCAGGCCACGGTGTTCACGGTCACCTTCGTGCTGACCCTGCTGATCCCGCTGCAGTACGCCGTTCTCGCCGGTGTCGGACTGTCGATCGTGCTGCACATCGCGCGCCAGTCCAACCGCGTGCGCATCGTCCGCTGGCAGTTCGACGATCCCGGCGGACATCCGCTCGAGGTCGCTCCCCCGGCGGTCGTGCCCCATGACGAGGTCGTCATCCTCTCCCCCTACGGCAGCCTGTTCTTCGCCTCCGCGCAGGCCTTCCGAGACCAGCTGCCGACACCCACCGCGGCATCCGCCGGCGCGACGGTGATCATCCGTCTGCGCGGCTCCGAGGAGCTCGGGGTCACGTTCCTCACGATGGTGCGCGACTACGCCGACGAGCTGACCGCTCACGGCGCGACCCTCATGCTGGTCGGCGTGGCGAAGCATCTGCGCGACCAGCTCGACGCCACGGGCGTCGGGGCGCGGATCGGCGGCGGCAACCTCATCCCGGTGCGACCCCGAGTCGGCGACTCCCTCGCCGAGGCGCTGGCCATCGTGGCGTCAAGAAAAGACGACGACCCCCGATAAAATCGACGGCGATGGTACCCCCAGCCGCATCGCTGCGCACATACCGCTTCCGCCCGCCGTCCCCTCAGAGCGGGCATCTGGCGCGCCCGCGGCTGACGACGCTTCTCGAGGCGCGCACAGCAGCCCATCCGACGACGATGGTGATCGCGCCGAGCGGATACGGCAAGACCTCGGCTGTGGCGGAGTGGGCGGCGACGCATGACGGACGCGTGGCCTGGCTGACCCTGGGGCCGTTCGACGCGGACGGCGTCCATCTGGGCACGAGCGCCGTGCTGGCTCTGCAGGCGCTGGCGCGGACGACCGGAAGCGCCGATCTGGAGAGGCTGCTGACCTTCGACGCCGGTGAACTGAGCCCTGCAGCATCCTTCGATCTGCTCGCCGAGGCTCTCGTCGACACGATCGAGCCCGTGTATCTCGTGATCGACGACGCGCATCGCGCGGAGGGAGAGCTGAGCACGGGTCTGGTGGCGGCGCTCCTCGAAGGGGCCTGCGACCCGCTTCGCCTCGTCGTCGTGGGCACCAGTTACGTCGAGATCTCGCTGAGCCGCCTCGTCCTGCAGTCGCCGACCGCGGTCATCCGCGCACGGGATCTCGCCTTCGTCGCCTCCGAGGTCGAGGGCCTGCGTTCAGAGGAGCGGCATCCGTTCACCGCCGAGGCGATCCTGGATCAGACCGGCGGCTGGCCGATCGCCGTGCGCGCCATCCAACTCGTGGGTGCACGCCCTGATCACGTCGCGCACAGTCAGGACTCGGTGCTCCGCCAGTACATCGACGAGCACGTGCTGGGGTCGCTGCCCGACGACATCGAGGACTTCGTACGCCGCACGGCGCCCTGCTCGGTGCTGACACCTGAATTGGCCGCAGCGGTCACCGGCGACGACCGCGCCGGCGACCTGCTCGAGCGGTGCACCGACATGGGCCTCTTCCTCGATCGCTTCGACACGCCGAACGGCCCGCTGTACCGCTGGCACGATGTGATCTCACGCCACTGCGATCGAATCCTGGAGCAGCGTGATCCGGAGGGCCGCCGCGAGATCTTCCGCGCCGTCGCCGCCCATCTGTCCGTGGCGGATCCGCTCGCCTCGGCGCGGTACTCGATGAAGGCCGGAGACACGGATGCCGCGGTGCGCACGATCCTCGAGCGTTGGACGCGCCTGATCGTCGGCGCCGACGCCGGACCGCTGGATCGCTGGTGTGCGGCGCTGCCGCTCCCCTACGCGGACGACCCGCGCATCCTGATGATCCGTGCGTGCGTGCAGGACGTCATCGGCCATCACGACGTCGCGACGATGCTCTCCGCCCGCGCCGAGGCCCGCGCCGCAGGTCAGGAGCCGCTGCCGGGATACGACGCCGTGCTGGCACGCGCGCACCTGTTCCTGATCGATGACCGCACCGAACTGGCCGAGGCGATCAGCGCGGTGCGCGGGCAGCTCGCCGCGCCCGAAGGCGTCGAGCTCGGCGACCGCGCGGCACTGCAGTACCTGCTCGGGTGGGCCGAACTGCGCCACCGCACCTCTCCCGGTGTGATGACCCAGATGTTCGCCACAGCCGCCACCGATGCGGCGGCCGCGGGCGATCACACCCTGGCACGTCGCTCTCTCGGTCACCTTGCACACGCACTGGCCTGGGCCGGACGGCTGCGTGAGGCCGATGCGGTCCTCGTGGAGCGCCTGGAACTCGTGGACGAGGGCTCCTGGGCGAGTTACGCCGGCGGGAGCGCTGCGACCGCCGCCGCGTTCGCAGCCTACTGGCGCGACGACCAGGAGCAGGCGATCAGCGCCGCGCAGAGGGCGATCAGGAGCGGTGGGGCGGCGATCTCCTTCCCCGGTGCGGCTCGCATGCTGCTCGCCTTCGCCGCAGCGGCGTCCCGAGACCCGCAGGCCTGCCAGCGGGCAGCCCGTGAGGTGCAGGGGCTGCCGACCGAGACGATGCAGGGCGTGGAGTGGCAGGCATTCCGTCACGCCGCGTTCGCGACCCTGAACGAGGCGGCCGGGCGCCGTGAACTCGCGATGAAGCTCGTGGCGCTGTACGAGAACACGACGGATCTTCCGCTCATCACCGTCGTGCTCGCCGGCGTCGCCTCCCGGGCGGGAAAGCCGCACACTGCTGTGCAGATGCTGCGCCGGATCGAGGCCTTCGAGTCGATGTCCTATGTGCGGGTCGCCAGGCTCCTCGCTGAGGCGGTGCTCCTCTGGAGAGAGGACCGTCGTGGTCAGGCACGCCTCCTGGTCGATCAGGCGCTCGAGACCGCCGAGCCGGAGACGCTGCGCCGCCCGTTCGCGGGCGCCGGTCTGGATGCCAGGCAGATGCTCACCGAGCAGCTCGCCTGGGGCACACCCCATGAGGCGTTCCTGACCTCCTGCCTGACACCTCGAGAGGCGGGCGGTCCGCTGCAGTCGCTCTCCGACCGGGAGCGGGAGGTGTTCTCTCAGCTGCGCGGCACCAGGACCATGCAGGAGATCGCCGATGCGATGGGCGTCTCGATCAACACGGTCAAGACGCACCAGCGGGCGATCTACCGGAAGCTCGGCGTCGCTTCGCGTCGCGAGGCGGTCCGGCTGTACGCCTGACCGCATCGCGACGCGGATCGTCGCCTGCTCAGCCCAGGAGCTTCGCCTTCGCGGCTGCGAACTCCTCGTCCGAGAGCGCACCCGCGTTGTGCAGGTCGGCGAGCTTCAGCAGCTGCGCCGTGACGTCGACGGCCGGAGCGGCCTGAGCCGCGGCGACAGGTGCGGGTGTCGGCGCTGCGGCGGCCTGCGCGGCGACCGCGGCCTGAGCCGCCTGATCCATCTGCTGCTGCTGGTACGCCGCTGCGGCCTGCTGCTGTTCGGCGGCCGCGGCACGCCTGTTCATCTGCCGGTTCTCCATGGCGTTCGCCGTGCCGGCCACGACGGCCGTCCGCGCTGCGAGCCCGACGAGTCCCGGACGGCCCACACGTCTGATCATGATGCTGCTCCTCTCCCGGACCAGTCATCCGAGGCCATTCCCACGATGGTGTTGACGACGGGTGCAGGAATGCGCTCCGTCGTGATGACGACGCTGCCGTCCTCGGCGAGCTGTTCGGCGAGCTCGCGTGCCCACAGCAGCTCGAATGCCACGACGGCCGCAGCGCCGCCGGCCGGGATGCCTTCGGCGAGCTCCGCCAGGTCGTCCTCACCCGCCAGGCCGGGCAGGTGCACGACGAGATCGGCGAGCTCGTACGCCTCGACGTCGATCTCCTCGTACTTCACGGCGCCGCTCTCGCTCTTGGACACCACGACGAAGTCGAGCAGTCGCACCACACCCGCGCGGATCTGAGCGGCGAGAGCATGCAGCAGCTCCGGCGAGGGGGACGGCGAGGCCAGCGAGATCACATTCAGCTCGACCGGTCCGTACTGGTCCGGCGAGATGGAGCCTTGATTGGTCATCATGCGTCCATGCTCACACCGGAAGCGCCGTTCCAGCCCCGCACTCATCCCGGACGGGTGAGCCGGTCAAGCCGCCCCGACGCCGAACAGCATGCCGAGGACGTAGGTCACCGCGGCAGCACCGAACCCGATCGCCAACTGGCGCAGGCCGCGGCGCAGCGGCGGCCCGCCGGACAGGATGCCGACCATCGCACCCGTGCTGAGCAGCGCGATCCCCACGAGCACCAGGGCGACGACGATCGCCGTCGTCCCCTCCAGCCCGAAGATCCACGGCAGCACCGGGATGATCGCACCGGAGGCGAAGAGCAGGAAGCTGGAGATCGCCGCGGTCCAGGCGCTGCCCACGATCTCGTGGTCCTCACCCGGCGAATGCACGCCGATGGGACCCGTCGCAGAACGGCGGACGCCGGCCTGGGCCGCGCGAACGATGCGCTCCGCCCGCTGCAGCGCCTCGTCCTGTTCCATGCCCCTGGCGCGATACACCAGCGCCAGCTCGTTCGCGTCGATGTCGAGGTCGGCCGCCGTGGCATCCGCGTCGTCGTTGTCCTCGGTGGCGGCGAGCAGTTCGCGCTGCGAGCGGACCGAGACGAACTCCCCCGCGCCCATCGAGAGCGCCCCCGCGAGCAGACCCGCGATGCCGCTGAACAGCACGAACCCGCTGCTGACTCCCGTCGCGCCGATGCCGAGCACCAGGGCGAGGTTGGAGACCAGGCCGTCGTTCGCGCCGAAGACTGCGGCGCGGAACGAGCCGGACAGCCGGCGTCGGCCGCGCGCGGCGAGACCCCGGACCACCTCGTGGTGCACCTTCTCGTCGGCGCGCATCGCCGGCGTGGCGTACACCTCCGTGTCATAGGGCGAGCGCGCTTCGGCGGACTGGGCGAGCGCGAGCACGAAGATCGACCCGAAGTGCTTGGCCATCCAGCCGAGCATCCGAGAGCGGCCTCCTGCGCGGGGCAGCCTCGCGGGCTCCTCCCCCAGCAGGTCGAGCCAGTGCTGCTCGTGCCGTCGCTCCGCGTCGGCGAGGGACAGCAGGATCTCCTGCTCCTCACCCTTGCGGCGGCTGGCGAGCCCCAGATACACGGCGCCCTCGGCACGCTCCTCGACGAGGTAGCGCGCCCAGCGCTTCCGGTCAGCGGCTGTGGGCACGGGAGCGGGCGCGGTCATAGAACCTCCGGTCGAAAGGGAACACCCAACGCTATCCGCGCGGATGCCGCAGAACCGCACGGATCCGCGGATTCAGAGCATTTCGGGCACCCGAAGCCCTTCGCCTGGTCGCTGCGCTCCTCGCTCAGGAACCGCTTCAGGAACGGACCCTCTTGCGCAGCACCTCGATGCGCGCCTGCAGCTGCGTCACCGTCGCCTGTGCGACGGCGGGGCCGCCGCACACCCTGCGCAGCTCGGCGTGCACCGCGCCATGCGGTTCCCCGCTCTGCCTGGCGTACAGGCCGACCAGGCTGTTCAGAAGCTGGCGCTGCTCGCGCAGCGTGCGATGCAGCGGGGCCGGCAGAGTCGTGGTGGCCTCAGGGCCCGCCTGCGCCTCGCGCGCCTCGCGCAGCTTGGACTGGCGAGCGCTTCGCTGCATGAGCAGCTCGTGCACGTGCTCGGGCTCGAGCAGGCCGGGGAGCCCGATGAACTCCTCCTCCTCCAGGGAGCCCGGTTCGGCGAGCTGACCGAAGTCCTTGCCCTCGAACACCACCCTGTCGAAATGCGCGATCGACGAGATCGCCTGATAGCTGAACTCCTGGGTGAGCGCGTCGGACGCCTCGTCCTCCCTGTTCGCGCTCTCCAGCAGCGAGTCCTCGAGACCGTCGTCGTCCTTCTCCCCGCGGTCCAGAGCATGGTCGCGCTGACGCTCCATCTCGTTCGCGAGCGTCATCAGCACGGGGACGTTGGGCAGGAAGACGCTGGCGGCCTCGCCACGGCGCCTGGCGCGCACGAACCGACCGATCGCCTGCGCGAAGAACAGCGGCGTCGACGATGAGGTGGCGTACACCCCGACCGCGAGCCGCGGCACGTCGACACCCTCCGACACCATGCGCACGGCCACCATCCAGCGCCGGTCGTTCTCGCTGAACTTCTCGATCCGCTCCGACGCCGAGGCATCGTCGGAGAGCACGATCGTGGGCTGCTCCCCTGTGATGCTGTGAAGGATCTTCGCATAGGCGCGTGCGACGGTCTGATCGGTGGCGAGCACCAGCCCGCCGGCGTCCGGCACATGATGGCGGATCTCGGTGAGCCGCCGATCCGCGGCGGAGAGCACCGCCGGCATCCACGAGCCCTCGGGATCGAGCGCCGTGCGCCAGGCCTGCGAGGTGATGTCCTTGGTGTTGTCCTGCCCGAGGTGCGCCTCGAGCTCATCGCCGGCACTGGTGCGCCAGGTCATCTTGCCGGAGTACATGTGGAACAGCACCGGCCGCACGACGCCGTCGGCCAGCGCGCGGCCGTAGCCGTACCGGTAGTCGGTGACCGAGATCCGCGACCCGGACTCGTCGGGGTGGTACTCCACGAACGGGATCGGCGCGGTGTCGCTGCGGAACGGCGTGCCGGACAGCAGCAGCCGGCGCTTCGCAGGGCCGTAGGCGTCGCGGATGGCGTCGCCCCAGCTCAGCGCGTCGCCGCCGTGGTGCACCTCGTCGAGGATCACGAGCGTCTTCGCATCCTCGGTGAGGTGCCGGTGCACCGAGGACTTCGCCGCGACCTGCGCATAGGTGACGACCACGCCGTGGTAGTGCCGCGCCGGCGCCCAGTGACTGTTGCGGAATCGCGGATCGAGACGGATGTGCACACGGGCGGCCGCATCGGCCCACTGCGTCTTCAGGTGCTCGGTCGGTGCGACCACGATGACGCGGTTGACCTCGCCCATGCGCAGCAGCTCCACCGCAAGCGTCAGCGCGAAGGTCGTCTTGCCCGCGCCGGGGGTGGCTGCGACGAGATAGTCGCGCTGATCGCGCTGGAAGTAGTCCTCCAGCGCCTCGCGCTGCCAGGCGCGCAGTTTGTCCGCCGTTCCCCACGGAGCACGCTGCGGGAAAGACGGGGAGAGCATTCCCTCAACGATAGTCGAGCCCGCCGACATCGCCCGCGCACCCGGTAGGCTCGCATGCGGCGCGCCCGGCATCCCGAGGCGCCCGCTGCGTGAAGGAGAGTTCGATGGTCGACCAGGAATCGTCCCGCACCCCGTACATCGCCAACGAGGGCGCTCACCCGTGGCACCGGTTCGTCGCCATCGGAGACTCGTTCACCGAGGGCATCGGCGATCCCGATCCGAGCGCGCCGGGCAGACATCGCGGCTGGGCGGATCGCACCGCAGAGGTGCTCGCGCAGCAGGTGGACGACTTCGCCTACGCGAACCTCGCCGTCCGCGGCAAGCTCATCGCGCAGATCGTGGCCGACCAGATCGAGCCCGCCGTGGCGCTGAAGCCCGACCTCATCTCGATCTGTGCGGGGGGCAACGACGTGATCCGTCCCGGCACCGACCCCGACGACATCGCGAGCCAGCTCGACGGCGCGGTGGCGCGGCTCTCGGCCAGCGGGGCGGCGGTGGTGCTGTTCACCGGGATCGACACCGGCTTCACGCCCGTGTTCCGTCCGTTCCGCGGCAAGGTGGCGATCTACAACGAGAACGTCCGCACGATCGCCGACCGGTACGACTGCATCGTCGCCGATCAGTGGGCGCTGAAGGTCGTGCAGGATCCCCGGTTCTTCGATGACGACCGCCTGCATTACAACGCGCTCGGGCACCACGAGGTGGCCCGGATGGTGCTGCGCTCGCTGAACGTGCCCAACGACCTGCAGGCCATGCAGCCCGATCCCGTGCCGGTGCGCACCTGGCGCGAGGCCCGCGCGGAGGACATCGGCTGGGCGCGCGAGCACCTGGTGCCCTGGGTTCTCCGCCGGCTGCGGCACCAGTCGTCCGGCGACGACGTCGAGGCCAAGCGGCCAGAGCCCGCGCCCGTGACTCTTCCGGGCGGCCCCGCCGCCTGAGCGGGGTCCTGGCGGGCCTCAGCGCAGGTTGGGGCCCAGCGGCAGCTCGATCGCGCCGGTCTCCCCCGTCTGGCGCGCCATCGGCACGCGCCGGCCGAGCACCTGCGCGACGACATCGTGCGCGATCTTCGGCGCGGTCAGACCGGCGTCCTCGAGGATCTGCTCCCTGGAGGCGTGATCGATGTACGCATCCGGCACGCCGAGCTCATCGACGGCGGTGTCGACGCCGGCCTCGCGAAGCACCTGACGCACACGTGTGCCGATGCCGCCCACGCGGATGCCGTCCTCCATCGTGATCACGAGGCGATGCCGGGCGGCCAGCTCCACGATCGACGGCTGCACCGGGATCGCCCAGCGCGGGTCGATCACCGTCGCCCCGATGCCCTGTGCGCGCAGCCGCCGCGCGACGTCGAGCGCCATCGATGCGAACGGACCGATGCCGATCAGCAGCACGTCCTCGGTCTCGTCCCTGGCCAGCACGTCGACACCGTCGTGCAGACGCTCCAGAGCCGGGATGTCGTCGGGCGCGGCGCCCTTCGGGTAGCGGATGACGGTCGGCGCGTCGTCGACGGCAACAGCCTCTTCCAGCACCTCCCGCAGGCGCGCGCCGTCGCGCGGCGCGGCGATGCGGATGCCGGGCACGATCTGCAGCATCGACAGATCCCAGATGCCGTGGTGGCTGGGACCGTCCGGACCGGTCACGCCCGCACGGTCGAGCACGAACGTCACACCGGCCTTGTGCAGGCCGACGTCCATCAGGACCTGATCGAGCGCGCGGCCCATGAACGTCGCGTAGATCGCGACCACCGGATGCAGGCCGCCGAAGGCGAGCCCGGCGGCCGATGCCACCGCGTGCTGCTCGGCGATGCCGACGTCGTAGACACGGTCGGGGAACCGCTCCGCGAAGGGGGCGAGGCCGGTGGGACGCAGCATCGCCGCGGTCATCGCGATGACCTGGTCGTGACGCGCCCCGACATCGACAAGCGCGTCGGCGAAGACGTCCGTCCAGGCATGGCCAGACGACTTCGCCAGCGAGCCGCCCGTCTTCGGGTCGATGCGTCCCACGGAGTGGAACTGGTCGGCCTCGTCGTCGAGCGCGGGCTGATAGCCGCGGCCCTTCTCGGTGATGACGTGCACGATGACCGGCGCGCCGAAGCCCTTCGCCAGCTGCAGAGTCTCCTGAAGGGCGGCGATGTCGTGGCCGTCCACGGGACCCAGGTACTTGATGTCGAGATTGGAGTACAGCGCCGCATTGTTTGTGAACCGGCTCAGGAACCCGTGCGTTCCGCCCCGTACGCCGCGGAACAGGGCGCGGCCGAACGGGCCGAAGGAGCGGAACAGCCGGTCGGATCTGTGGTGCAGGTCGCGGTAGGCCGCGGCCGTGCGGACACGGTTCAGGTAGCGCGACATCCCGCCGATCGTCGGCGCATAGGAGCGGCCGTTGTCGTTGACGACGATGACCAGGTTCCGGTCGTTGTCGTCGGAGATGTTGTTCAGCGCCTCCCAGGT
>JAITUD010000193.1 GCA_031286555.1 Microbacterium sp.
CTCGACGTGATCGTCTGCTCCTCCGAATTGCCGGCAGGCAAGCCCGACCAGCGTGCCTACGGCGCAGCACTGGAGCGGATCGGCGCCGCCGCATCCGAGGCCGTGATGATCGGCGACTCGCTCGAGGCCGACGTGCGCGGCGCGCTCGCCGCTGGGCTGCACGCCGTGCACCTCGTGCGCGAAGGCGAGCGGATGCCGGATGTCACCGGCATCCGCTCCCTCGACGAGCTGGAGTTCGCGGGCTGATAAGCCCTCGAACCGGTCAGGCCCTCGCGCCGGAGAGCGCGATCTCCTCGGCGAGATGACAGGCTACCTCTCGCGACGCGATCGGCTCACCCGGTACACGCAGTTCGGGCAGCGTCGTGGCGCACTCGTCACGCGCGAACGCGCAGCGCGGGTGGAAACGGCAGCCGGAGGGCGGGTTCAGCGGCGACGGCGGTTCGCCGGTGAGGAGATCTCGCCTGGAGAGTTTGCCTCGCTCCGCACGCGTGTGCGGCGGCACTGCCGAGAGCAGCGCGCGCGTATAGGGGTGCGCCGGGTGCTCGTAGATGTCCTCGGTGGCGCCGGTCTCCGCGATACGCCCGAGGTACATCACCGCGACCCGATCGGCGAGATGCTGCACGACCGACAGATCATGGGCGATGAAGACCATGGCCACGCCGAGACGGTCGCGGATGCCGGCGAGGAGGTTCACCACCTGTGCCTGCACGGACACGTCGAGCGCCGACACGGGTTCATCGCAGATCAGCACGTCCGGATCGAGTACGAGGGACCGGGCGATACCGATGCGCTGACGCTGGCCGCCGGAGAACTGGTGCGGGTAACGGCCCATCATCGATGCTGACAGCCCGACCAGGTCGAGCATCTCGGCAGTGCGGTCGCGACGCGACGCGGACGAACCCCGATGAGTCGAAGCCATCGGCTCGGCGATGATCTCTCCGACGGTCATTCGCGGGTTCAGCGATGTGTAGGGATCCTGGAAGATCATCTGCACACCACGGCGCAGATGGCGGCGGTCACGGTGCCGGCCTCGCGTGACGTCCTGGCCGCGATAGACCAGGGTGCCGCCGTCAGGCGTCTCCAGACCGACCAGCATCCGGGCGAGCGTCGACTTGCCGCAGCCCGATTCTCCGACGACGCCGAGCACTTCGCCGGAGCGCAGGCTGAGATCGACACCGGCGACTGCCGACACCTTCGTCGGACGCAGTCGGCTGCCGGTGCTGAAAGTGCGGGTCAGGCCCCGGGCTTCGAGCACGATCTCGGCAGGATCGCGAGTGAATTCAGACGACGGCATGGAGCAGCTCCTCACTGCGGAAGCAGGCCGCGACCCGACCGGAGCCGACGTCGACGAGCGGGGGACGAGCATCGCGGCATTCGTCGATCGCCATGTGACAACGCGGCGCGAAGGGGCAGCCGGCGGGGATCGACGCAGGTGTGGGCGGGGAACCGGGGATGGCGAACAGCGGCTCGCCCCGATTGCCCCCTTGGGGGATCGAGCGCAACAGTGCCTGGGTGTATGGGTGAGCGGGCTCGGTGAGCACGGTGTCGGCATCACCCGCCTCCACGATGCGGCCGGAGTACATCACGGCGACGCGGTCGGCGACTTCCATCACGACGCCGAGGTCGTGCGTGATCAGCAGCAATCCCATGCCCAGTTCACGGCGCAGCCCGTCGAGAAGATCGAGGATCTGCGCCTGCACGGTGACATCCAATGCCGTGGTGGGCTCGTCCGCGATCAGCAGCTTCGGATCGAGCGCGATCGCCATGGCGATGAGGATGCGCTGCCGCATCCCTCCGGAGAACTGATGAGGGTAGTCGTCGACACGCTTCGAGGCCGAGGGGATGCCGACCAGGGCGAGGAGCTCGACGGCGCGGGCCCGGGTGGCTGATCGCGACATGCTGCGGTGGGCACGAATCAGATCACCGATCTGATCTCCGATGCTGAGCACCGGATTGAGCGCGGAGAGTGCGTCCTGCAGGACGAGGCTCATCGACTCGCCGCGAAGGCGCCGACGCTGTTCCGGCGTGCATGCGAGAAGATCGTCTGAGGCCAGAGTGAGGCGGTCCGCCCCGACCACCGCATCCTCCTGCAGGCCCATGATGGCCCTCGCCGTGACGGACTTACCCGAGCCCGATTCGCCGAGCAGTGCGACGACCTCGCCGCTGCGCACCTGAAGATCAACGCGATGCACGATCTGCATCGCGTCCTTACCCGCACCGATCGCCACATGCAGATTCTCGACGTCGAGAACGATCTCGGCGGGATCTGCCGCGGGCGCAGGTTTGTGTGCATCACTGCTCATAGGCCAACTCTGCATCAACCACCCATAGAACGCAAGATTTATGCCGAATCTTCTCATCAGAGTTGACAAATGCGCCGAATTGCCCGAGATTCGTTGTGTCCACGGCCGACGATGCGGGACGGACCCCATCAGCGCGGACGGCAAGGAGCGTTACGTGATCGAACCAGCAGAGCGGTACACCGGCTACACCGCCTACGACTACCTCGAAGCCGGCAAGGACTTCCGCGAGTTCCGCTACGCGAAGCAGCTCGGTCGGGTCCCCGCATACCAGGGACTGCAACTCACCGCGGAGCAGACCGAGCGCACCGAGCGCCTGCTCCTTGAGGAGACCGTGATCTCGCTGCACGAGCACGTGCAGGTGTTCCCCGAGGACATGGGCGAGCTTCGTGACCACATCCGGCAGGGCCGCGAACCCACCGCATACGAGGGCCTGTCGCGCTCCGGACTGACCGCCGTCTTCGACAACGGCATGGACGGCACCTGCTGCATCTCGTCTGACGCCGGATGGAAGTACCAGGACGTGCTCTTCGACCTCGGCGTCCGAATGGCCGACATGGCCCACCAGGACTTCGTCGTCAAGGCGGAGTCGATCAAGGACATCCGGCACGCCGCGGAGACCGGGCGCATCGCGCACATTTTCGCGCTCGAGGCGGCGACCATGATCGAGAACGAGGTCGACAGGCTCGACGTGCTGTACGGCTTCGGCGTTCGCCAGATGGGCATCGCCTACTCCGAGGCGAACACGCTCGGCAGCGGACTGAAGGAGCGCGGCGACGGCGGCCTCACCTACTTCGGCGAGCGGGCCGTCGAGCGGATGAACAAGCTCGGCATCGCGATCGACATCTCGCACTCCGGCGACCGCACCTGCGTCGACGTCATCAAGCACTCGAAGGTCCCGGTGTTCATCACGCACGCCGGCGCCCGCGGGCTCTGGCCCACGAATCGGATGAAGACCGACGAGACGATCATCGAGTGCGCCAAGCGCGGAGGAGTCATCGGCATCGAGGCGGCCCCGCACACCACGCTGTCACCGGCGCACCCGCAGCACTCGCTGGACTCGGTCATGGACCACTTCCAGTACTGCGTCGACCTGGTCGGCATCGACCACGTGAGCTTCGGCCCCGACACGCTGTTCGGAGACCACGTGGGCCTGCACGACGCGTTCGCGTCCAACCTGTCCATCGGGCAGGCGCACGGACACGTCGACTACGAGAAGCAGCCCTACGTCGACGGGGTGGAGAACCCCGCCGAGGCCTTCTACAACATCATCGGCTGGCTGGTGAAGAACGACTACTCCGACGACGAGATCCGCAAGGTCGTCGGGGGCAACACGATGCGGGTCCTCGAGGAGGTATGGGTCTGATGAAGAGAAGCGCAGTGGCGGCCGCCCTGGTCGCGGCCGCCCTGGCGCTGTCGGCGTGTGCGCCTTCAGCGCCGCCCGAGCCGAGCGGCACGGGCACGGGACCGACGGACAAGACTCTGTCCATCGGGACGACGAGCGACGTCGTCAACTTCAACCCGGTGCTCGGCAACAGCCGCACCGATTCGTGGGTCACCAACCTGATGTACCCGCACCTGCTGTCGATCGCCGACGACGGGTCGAAGGAGCCCTTCCTCGCGGAGAAGTGGGGCTACGTCGACGACACGACCGGCTACTACGAGATCAAGTCCGGTCTGAAGTGGAGCGACGGCAAGCCGCTCACCGCCGAGGACGTCGCCTGGACGCTCAACGAGGTCAAGAAGGATCAGGCACCCGGCACCTTCTACGGCCAGCTCGGCAACCTCGATGTCGCGACCGCCGTGTCCGACACCAGGGTCGAGATGAAGCTGCTGAAGCCCGACGCCTCCATCGTGGAGGAGATCGGCTTCTGGGGCGTCGTCGTGCCGAAGCACGTGTTCGAGCCGCAGGGTTCGATCGCCACCTTCGCCAATGACGGCAAGGACGGCGGATGGGTGGGCCTGGGCCCGTTCATCATGACCGACTTCCAGGTCGGCCAGCACTACACGCTCAAGCGCGTCGACGACTATCCGTTCGTCAAGGGCGGTGTGCCGGGCCCGGCCAAGGTCGTCTACCGCGTGTACCCCGACGTCAACACCGAGATCCTCGCGCTGCAGAGCGGAGAGATCGACGTCATCGCCAACGCGCTGCCCCCGGCCCAGGTCGACAAGCTGAAGTCCACCGATGGTCTTCAGGTCATCGAGGCGGCCGGGCTCGGCTACGCCCACATGGTCTACAACATGGACAACGCCGATCTGAAGAAGACCGAGGTGCGACAGGCTCTCGCACACGCGGTGGACTACGACGCCATCCGCAGCGTGGTGCTGCAGGGGCAGGCGGTCTCGACCCAGTCGAGCGCGCTCATGCCGGTGCTCAAGGACTACTTCGACAAGAGCATCAAGGAATACGCCTACGACCCCGAGAAGGCGCGCACGCTGATGGAGAAGGCGGGCTACACCGCCGACGCATCGGGGAAGTTCCCGGTGAAGTTCACCCTCATCTACTCGCTGCAGGACGCTGTGACCAGCCAATGGGCGCAGATGGTGAAGGACGGCGCAGCCAAGGCCGGCATCACCGTCGATCTCAAGGGCGCCGAACGCAACACGTACCTGTCCATGACCAACGAAGGGGCCTACGACATCTACGCCGGCAACTTCGCGATCATGGACGACCCCGCGACGAACTTCTCGCTGTCGTATCTCCCCGGAGGGGCGATCAACTACACGCACGTCGACGATCCGAAGCTCAACGCCCTCATCGAGAAGGGCATGGTCACCTTCGACAAGAAGGAGCGGATCGACGTCATGCAGGAGGCGAACAGGATCGTGCACGACGAGGTCTACGACAACGTCATGTACACGCAGAACCTGTTCTTCGCCGCCAGCGACAAGTGGACGGGCTTCGTCTCGAAGCCCAGCGAGCTGCTGTCGATCGTCAACCCGGTCTCCATCGCGTCGGCCACACCGGCCGGCTGACCGGAACCACACAGGAAGGTCGCCCGGGTGTCCCGCTTCTCCTTCATCCTCGGCAGGCTCGCGCGAGGAGTGCTGACGATCTGGTTCGCCGTGACCGTCACGTTCCTCCTGCTGCGCATCCTGCCGGGCGATCCCGCGACGGCTCTCGCGAGCCCGAACATGACGCCGGAGATCCGGGCGACCATCCTCGATCAGTACGGGCTGGATCAGCCGTTGATCGTCCAGTACGGGCTGTACATGTGGCAGCTCCTGCAGGGCAACCTCGGCATCTCGTTCACTCAGTCCATCCCCGTGACCGACGTGCTGATGCAGCGGCTCCCGTGGACGCTGCTGCTCACGCTGACCGCACTGGCGATGACGATCATCATCGGCATCCCCCTCGGCGTCGCCGCCGCGGCGCGCAAGGGGACGATCGTGGACAGGTCGGTGCAGATCATCGGCGTCACGGGCCAGTCGCTGTTCGTGCCCAGCGTCGCGGTGTTCCTGCTTTTCGTGTTCGGCCTGATGCTCGGATGGTTCCCGATCGGCGGCGCCTACGACAACGACGCCTACGGCTGGGAATGGTACGCCAGCGTCGCCAGGCACCTCGTGCTGCCGGCCGCATCGCTGATGCTCGTGCAGGTCGGCTCCTACGTGCTCACCATGCGCTCGACTCTCATCGACGCGCTCGGTGAGGACTACGTCACTCTCGCACGGGCGAACGGCCTGCCGTACCGCCGCATCCTGTGGAAGCACTCGTTGCGAAACGCTCTCCTGCCCACGACCACCCTGATCGGCCTGCAGCTGGGCTTCCTGGTCGGCGGCGCCGTGCTCACCGAGACGGTGTTCGCGTATCCGGGCATCGGGCGCGGCATCTACGACGCGGTCACCCAGCTCGACTTCCCTGTGCTGCAGGGCGCGTTCCTCATGCTCGCCCTGACAGTGGTCGTGGCGAACACCGCCACCGACATCGTGTACGGATACCTCGACCCCCGGGTGAAGACCTCATGACCGAAGCACTGGTGAACTCGATCGCGACGGCCGAACCGGTCGCCACCGAGAAGTCCCGCGCCTCCGCGCAGACCTGGCGCGCGTTCCGCAGAGATCCCCTGGGGATGATCTCCCTCGTCTGCCTGCTCCTGCTCGTGGTCATCTCGGTGGCGGCGCCCCTGATCGCCCCGTATCCGGCCAGTTACGGGCCGGACGTGCTCAAGCCGCCGAGCTCCGACCACTGGTTCGGGACGGACAGCCTGGGGCGCGACGTGTTCGATGAAGTCATCTGGGGCACGCAGCAGAGCGTGCTCGTCGCCGTCGCCGCATCGGTGATCGCTATCGCCTTCGGAACGCTCGTCGCCGTGCTGGGCGCCTACTTCCGCCGGTTCGACGGCTTCATCAGCGTGATCGTCGACATGACCCTGTCGCTGCCGGTGCTCCCGCTGATGATCCTCATCGCGGCGCTGGCCGGGCCCAGCACGTCCACCATCATCCTTGTCGTCGCCGCATTCTCCTGGCCCGAGGTCACCCGTCTGGTGCGCTCACAGGCACTCACCGTCGTGAACCTGCCCTACGTCGACGCCTCCCGTCTGATGACGACCTCCCCGTGGTGGATCATCAGCCGGCACGTGCTGCCCGCGGTGACCCCGGTCGTGGTCGTCTCGGTGGTGGTCACCGCCTCACGCGCCGTGCTCTCCGCCGCGGGGCTGGCCTTCCTCGGGCTGGGGGACCCGACCACCTGGTCCTGGGGGCGCATCCTCTACGAAGCCCAGCAGGCGGGGGCGATGTCCAGCGCCTGGTGGCTCACCCTCTTCCCATCGATCGCGATCCTCGTCCTGGTGCTCTCGGCGACGCTGCTCTCGATCGCGTACAACGACGCGAGGAATCCTCGCAGCCGCAAGCGATGACGACCAGGAACGGAGTGACAGGATGACCGCGTTCTCGCAGCGCCTCCAGGAGACCTTCTTCGACGGCCCGCAGAAGCGGGTGACGGAGCGGATGATCGAAGCCGGGTTCGACGCGATCCTCACCGATCACCCCGAGGACATCGCCTATCTGACCGGCTTCTTCCACCATCCGTCGGAGCGCCCCGTGGCCGTGTGGATCGACGGCGAGGGGCGCACGATCATGCTGCTGCCCGAGCTGGAGCGCGAGTATGCGACCGCCCAGAACGCGCGCGCCGAGCTCGTCGCGTTCCCGGAGTTCCCCGGTGTGGTCGCCCCCTTCTCCTTCCTCGCCGATGCGGTCGGGCGCGGTCGCCGCAGGATCGGCTTCACGACGATGATGACGACCGAGCGGCTCCTCGCCGCCCAGGCCGCCTTCGGCGACGACTCGTGGGAGCCGACCGAGCTGGTCACCCGGGCGCGATACGTGAAGTTCCCCGAGGAAGTCGAGCTGCACCGCGAAGCCGCGCGGATCACCGATCGAATGCTGGAGTCGGCAGTCGCGCTGATCCGCCAAGCGGTCTCCTCCGGCGGCAAGCTGCCTTCGGAGGCCGAGTTGGCCTCGCATGTCGCGGCGGTCGGTACCGGGATGATGTATGCCGAGCACCGCAATGTGGTGGTCTCGTCCTTCCAGGCGGGAGGTCTGGTGTACACCGGAGACAACTCCTCCTATCCGCATGGGCTGCCTTCCGAACGGCGACTCGCACCGGGGGACACATTCATGCTGTCGTTGGGCTGCGCGGTCGGCGGCCGGTTCGTCGAGGGGGAACGCACCTTCGTGCTCGGGGAGCCGAGCGGCATGCAGCGCGCTTTCCACGACGCGGTCCGGCGCGCACAGGAGGTCGGTGGTCGCGCGATCCGCGCGGGCGCGGAATGCCGCGAGTCGAATCGGATCTGCCTGGACGTGATCAGGGAGGCCGGATTCGGCGAGCACCTCCGGCATCGCCAGGGGCACGGAATCGGCCTCGGAATGCATGAGCCGCCGTGGCTGGAGGACGGCGATGCGACCGTGCTGGAAGCCGGGATGATCGTCTCCAATGAGCCGGGCATCTACATCCCGGGGCACGCCGGCTACCGCATCAGCGACAGCATGCTCGTGACGGCGAACGGTGCGGAGGCCCTCACGTCGTATCCGCGAGGGCTCGATGACTGCACGATCGCGCTCTGACGCGAGCGACCCAGCACCAGGAAACAGAAGGGAACACAGAGGATGAGCGGCAATCAGGTGTCACCGGAGTTCGCGGCGGCGACGACGGATGCGCAGTGGGTGGAGATCAACGGCAACCATCTTGCGGTGGAGGTTCTCGGGCCGGAGGGCGCTCCGGTGATCATCACCCATCACGGAGCGCCCGGCCTCGGATCGAGGGCCGAGCCTCGGGCCAGCTTCGGCCGGCTTGCCGACGAGTATCGGGTGGTGGTCTTCGACGCCCGCGGCAGCGGCCAGAGCGAAGGCAGAGGCACGTTCAGCCACGAGCAGTGGGCCGCGGACATCGATGCGCTGCGGGAGTGGATCGGCGCCGAGAAGGTCGCGATCGCCGGTGGCTCCTACGGCGGCTTCATGGCGATGGAGTATGCGCTGCGGTATCCGGATCGGGTCGCCGCCGTCGTGCTTCGCGACACCTCGCCGGACAACGAGAACGCGGGCGCCGCGCGGAAGAACGCCCTGGCCACCGACCGCGTGACGATCGACATGGAGAAGTTCGATCGCATCGACTACGGGCGAGTTCGCGACGACGCGGACCTGAAGGACTGCTGGCGGGAGATCCTGCCGCTCTATGACTTCGTCTACGACCCTGAGGCCGTCGAGCGCAAGGTCGAGGCGACCCCGTACCGCTACGAGGCGCACAACTACGCCTTCTCGGTGAACATGCCGAACTACGACATCAAGGCCCAGCTGCCGTCTCTCGCCGTGCCGACGCTGATCACGGTGGGCAGGACCGATTGGATCACACCGGTATCGTGTAGCGAGACAATCGCCGAGCTGGTGCCGGATTCCGAACTCGTCGTGTTCGAGCGTTCGGGCCACTCTCCGCAGATCGAAGAGGCAGACGTGTGGACAAGGACCGTCCGGGAATTCCTGCACAGGGTGTACCCGTCTCCGGTGCGATGACCGCATCCGTTACGGGGCGAGTCGTCGACGAGCTCGACCGCCGGATCATCATCGGCCTGCAGCAGGACGGACGGGCGAGTTGGACCGCGCTGGCCGAGTTCGCCGACGCCTCGGTGTCGACGGTCGCTCGTCGCGGACAGCAGTTGCTCAACGACGGCATCGTGCGGGTCGACGTGCTGCCGACTCTCGGCTACGACGGGTACGTCGAGACCTATCTGATCCGCATCAACTGCACGCCCGGCCGACAGGTCGAGGTCGCCGAGAAGCTCGTGGATTCGCCGCATGTGAGGTTCGTCGCGCTCGTGACCGGCAAGTTCGACATCTTCGCCGAGGTCATCATCTCCGGTGAGTCAGCCGACTACACCCGCGTGCTCACCGGTCTGCAGTCGATCCCAGGCGTCGAGCGCTGGCGGAGCGACCTGCTGCTGCACACGCACAAGGTCAGTTTCGACTGGGGGCGGCAGCTGCTGCCGAAGGAGGAGCGCGATCGCAACGAGCGGGTGCGGATGCCCGCGCCGAACACATGCGACCCGAGCCATTTCGACGAGACCGATCGGCGGATCATCGCGATCCTCGCAGAGGACGGACGTGCATCGTTCTCATCGATCGCGACCGCTCTCGACGTCAACGAATCAAGTGTGCGACGCCGGTATGACCGGATGCGGACGAACGGTTGCCTCACTCCGGGAACGGTGGTCTCGGCTGCTGCGCTCGGAATGAGTGCCGAGACCCTGCTCCTGCTGCGGATCCAACCGTCCCGTCTGACCGCCGTCGCTGAGGAACTCGCCGAGCATGATGCGGTCCGTTTCCTCGCTGCCCCGCTGGATGAGAGCGCGCTTTACTGCGAACTGATCCTGCCGGGCACCGAAGCGCTCCACGAGTACCTCACTCACACCATCGGACAGCTCGACGGCGTCAAGGGATGGGCCGCGCATCAGGAGTTGGTGTTCCTCAAGCGCGGCTTCATCGAGACCTCCTGGTGGCGCGGCCAGATGGGCGAGCCGGAACCGGACTGATGCGGGCTGATCACTCCATGGCGTCGACCGAGAGCATCCAGGAGATGCCGTACCGGTCGGTGACCATGCCGAACCGGCCGCCCCACGGTGCGGCCTCGAAGGGCAGATCGACGGTGCCCCCGCCGGCGAGCCCGTCCCAGATCGCCTGTGCCCGGTCGTCGTCCTGGGTGCTGACCGAGACGGAGATGCCCCGCGGCTCCTGGTACTCCATGCCGGTCGGAGTGTCGGAGCCCGCGAGGATCATGCCGTCCTCGGTCGCCAGCCAGGAGTGCATGATCTTATTCGCGTCGGCCGGGTCCTGCGGCATCTGCGGGAACGACGAGAATTCGACCAGGTCGAGCTTGCCGCCGAGCACAGACTGGTAGAACGTCATCGCTTCGCGGGCATTGTCGCGGAACGAGAGATACGGATTGAGAACGGCCATGGGATCGCCTTCCGGAAGGGGATGCCGGATGCCCGGCGCCGACCAGTATTCGCCGCCGCCGGGGCATCCGCAAGAGGCATCGCTCAACGTTCACCGAGAACCTGCCACAGCGCCGCCCACTGCTCGGGGGAGAGGTCGCGCGGCAGCGCATCCGGGGCGATCCCCGCGCGACGCACGGCGCCGGCACGACCGCCGCGGGCGCGCACGATCCGCTCCAGACCGCGCCCGCGCCCGGTGAACACGTCGCGGACGAAGTACTCGTATCCGCGCTGATCGGATGCGGGCAGCAGCGGTGAGCCGCGACGGGTGATCGACAGGATGCCGCCGTCGACCGAGGGGACGGGGCGGAACCGATGCGCCGGCACCCGGCCGTGCAGCTGAAACGAGTACCACGGCGCGGACTGTGCGGTCATCATGGTCGCCCCGCCGACACCGGCGCGCTTGCGCGCGACCTCCCACTGCGTGAGCAGGACGGCGTGCTGCCAGTCGCGCTGCGACAGCAGCCGACGAAGCAGAGGCGTCGTGATGTGGAACGGGATGTTGCCCACTACGACCGGGCGGTCGAACCTCACGCGCAGCGCATCCGCATGCTGCACGTCGAGATCGGGATGCCGGCGGCGCAGCCGGTGCACGCGGTGCTCGTCGATCTCGATCGCGCGCAGGTCGCGGCGGAGCGAGATCAGCTCGGCGGTGAGGGCGCCGTCACCGGGGCCGAGCTCGAGGATCGGACCGCGGGTCGCGGCGACGAGGTCGCGGATGCTGCGGAGGGTGGGCGCGTGGACGAGGAAGTTCTGGCCGAGTTCGTGTCGGCCGCCGTGAACGGAACGCAAGGGTTGCTCCTGAAGAGTCGGAGCACCCGGAAGGGACGCCGATCTGTGACCGGCCCGCGGGATGCGAGAGACCGCGCTTCCGGGTGCGGGAAGGCATCCGGAGACGGCGCGCGATGAGTGAGCGTCAGCGCGCCGTCAGGCGCGGCGCTCGCGAATCATCTGCTGGGGCGCGCCGAACTGCGCGCTGATGATCAAAGCTCCCATGCGGACGAGTCTAGGGGGTCTTCAGCATCCGAAGCACCTCGGGCCAGGCGGCCGCGCCCAGCGCGGCATCGGCCTCGGGCGTTCCGCCGCGGGCCATGCGGATGCCGCCCGCGGCGGGTGCCTCCCCCGGCAGCAGCAGCCGGTGACCGGCATCCGGGTGCGTCACGACGGTCGTGCGCAGGCCCGCAGCTGCTCGGTCGCGTTCGATGCTGCGAGCGAAGTCGACCGACGGCCACACCTGATCGTCGCCACCGGCGACCAGCAGGACGTCGCCCGGGATTTCCTCGACCCGGATGCGGGCTGCTGCGGCGTCGTCCGGGAACCGGAGCAGACTCGAGGCGTACAGCGAGCGGAAGGACGGCGGTTCGGTGTCCGGCATCCAGTCCGGGTCG
>JAITUD010000496.1 GCA_031286555.1 Microbacterium sp.
GAGAAGGCCAAGCGCGAGAACCCGCAGTCGGTCCAGGCGAAGGAGCCGAACCTCGCCGCGATGACCGACAAGGCGATCTCGCTGCTGGAGGGCAAGGGCAAGAAGGGCAAGGGCTTCTACCTGCAGGTCGAGGGCGCGCTCATCGACAAGCGCTCGCACGCGAACGACGCCGCGCAGACGCTCGAGGAGATCAAGGCCTTCGACGACGCGGTGAAGGTCGCGCTCGACTTCGCGAAGAAGGACGGCCACACCCTGGTCATCGTCACCGCCGATCACGAGTGCGCGGGCTTCAACATCATCGAGAAGGGCTCGTTCACCAACGCCGAGGCGGCGAACCCGCCGGTCAACGTGGACGGCGGCAACACCGCGAACAACTCCACCCCCTCGCGTGCCGGCGGCAACACCAAGGATGCTTCGCGCTCGACCGGCATCGTGAACGGCGCGGGCTCGAACGACCCGCACAACTTCGCCCCGGCGACGTTCCGCACTGCGGACGACCCGAAGGACGTCAAGGACGGCAGCCCCGAGGCGAGCCTGTGGCTGACGTACCTCTCGGGCAACCACACCGGTGCCGACGTGCCGATCTACTCCTACGGCGCGGGCTCGGACAAGATGCAGGGCTCGATCGACAACACCGATCTGTTCGACATCGTCACCGGCGCACTGCGCGTGCGCTGATCCACCCTGCGGGGGCGCCCCGATCGGGCGCCCCCGCTTCGGTCTGTCTGGAGAACCCCATGAGACGTCACACGCTCGACCTGGTCGCAGTCACCGCGCTGCTGCTGACCGGATGCTCGGCAACCGTCGCCCCGCACGCGGAGGATGCCGCATCGCGGCCCGTCATCGCGACGACGCTGCCGGACCTGCCCGCGCCCAGCGGGGAGCCCGAGCTCGCATCGCTGCAGGACCTGCATCCCGTGCCGGGGAAGGTGCCGCTCGCCGCCGGTCCCTTCGACGACCGCTTCGTCGTGCGTGACGTCGTTTTCGACGGCACGACCGTCACGGGAGAGCTCGAGATCACCTCCGATGTCAGCGACGTGCTCGAGCTGATGGTGGTCGCCGGCTTCTACGACGAGGGCGGACGGATGCTCGGCACCGCGCGCTTCGAGCAGCACGCGGACGGTGATCATGACCATGCCGGAGTGCCGTCCGAGACGACGGCGTTCCGCATCGAGGTGCCCGCTGAGCTGCGCGGCAAGGCGGTCGCCGCTGCGATCGGCGTGCCGGTGCTCGTGAACGAGTGAGGCACGCGTTCATCGACGACGTTCTCGGGGTGTAGTCTCGCGTCCAGCGGGCACTGCCTGCCCGTAGGAAAGGACGCATAGATGCGCCGAATCGCACTCGTGCTCGCGATGATCGGACTGCTGGTTCCCGCCGCAATAGCGGCATCGCCGCCCGCGGCGGCAGCCGTCACAATGAGCGGACGGATCGAGCGGGTCGCGGTCGATTTCAGCGGCGGCCCCTACCTGGACATCTACGGGTGGTCCAAGGATCCCCGTGACGTGTACACGAACAACAACCTCGTGAAAGTGACCGTCACCGGCCCTGACGGGCGGGCGGTCGCGACCGCATTCAGTCAGCCGTTGCTGTCCACGCAGGCATTCCCGAACGGCGTGGACGACCACCCGGACAAAGACCCTCGGTTCGGGAACACCGTGCACCACGGATTCTGGACGAGGGCTGACGTCTCGAAGGCGGGTGTCTACACGGTATGCGCCCAGGCCGCGCCCGGATACCCCACCCCCTCCGCGGGCAGCTGGACCAGCCTGGGCTGCGCGAAGGTGACTGTACCGGTGCGCAAGGTCACCGGGGCGATCACTTCGATCGGCGGGCATGCCGGTCAGGCAGGCCTCTACATCGACGGCTGGGCAGCAGACAGCTGGAATGACACCCCCCTGCAGGCCGACTTCACGGTGGCATATACCGGACCAGCGGGCGTCCCGGCCTGGGATATGCCCCCGCAGGCTCTCACCGGAGGCGTTTCCGTCCAGGATCCGCCGAAGAACCTTGTGTCCCAGCATCCCGGAGTCGTCGGGATTCGGTCGGTGAACAGGATCATCGATCCTGCGCCTCCCGGCACCTACACGGTATGCGCCCTTTTCGCAGACAGCGCGGGGGCAGTGAAGAGCACCAAGTCTTGCAAGACGACGACGGTGGTGTCGGCCTATCCCACGACCTCTCTCAGTGTCTCGCCGTCCGGCACCGTGGCGGTCGGCAGCACGATCCGCTCGCAGCCGGCGACTTGGGCGCCTTCCGGGGCGCAGATCAAGGATCGCCTGATCATCGGCACTGATTTCGACGGCGTCGATCTCGATCAGGCGGCGCTTGCCGAAGGCGCACCCGGTACCGCTTTCACCGTGCCGCCGACAGCCGCCGGACACACCGTGTGCTTGGTCGAGACCGCGAGCGTCTCCGGCGGTGTGACTGCCGGTCAGAGTGCATGCGCCGACGCGGTCGTCGATGGTGTGCAGTTGAACAGGATCAACGGTGCAGACCGTTACGCGACTGCGGCGGCGATCTCGAAGAAGGCGTTTCCCGGAGTCGGGCCGAGCACGGTCTACCTCGCGTCCGGAGCCACGTTCGCCGACGCGCTTTCCGTCGGACCGGTTGTGGCGAAGACCAGATCTGCTCTGCTGCTGACCAGAGCGAACGTTCTCCCGCCTGCGACGCGCACCGAGATCGTCAGACTTCATCCGAGCCGGATCGTCGTCGTGGGCGGTGCCGGTGCCGTCACCGACGCCGTGCTCGCACAGCTGCGAACGATCGTGCCGACGGTCACGAGGATCGGTGGTGCCGACCGATACGCCACATCACGGGCGGTCATCACGGCGGCGTACCCCGCCGGGTCGTCGTCCCGCGTCCTGGTCGCGACGGGAAGGGACTTCCCCGACGCCGAGGCCGCGGTTCCGGCCGCTGCGGCCCTCGGAGCCCCGATCATGCTCGTCGATGGAGGCGCTTCTCGCGCCGACGCGGCGACCGTCGCCGCGCTGAAGAGGCTCGGAGCGAAGCGAGTCACGGTTCTCGGCGGCACAGGTGTGATCAACGCCAGGATGGCAGGTACGTTCGGCACGGAGATCTCCGTGGACAGGGTGGCCGGTGCCGACCGTTTCGCAACTGCGACGGCGATCGCGAAGCTGGCGTCGCCCGGAAGATCCGCGCACGCCTATCTCGCCTCTTCGTCGGACTTTCCCGATGCGCTCGCCGCAGCGACTCTCGTCGGCGTCGCCCCGGGCCCGATCTATCTTGGGATACCCCGCTGCGTGCAGCCGGGCACGATTGGGGACATCGTGAGGGTGGGGGCGACGGAGGTCACCCAGTTGGGAGTGCTAGACCACCCCTACCTCTTTAGTTGCATCTGAGCGCGGCCCCCGGCCCGCCCGCCCGCACGGATGCCCCGGACCAGACGGTCCGGGGCATCCGTTTCCCTGAGGAGGAGGGAGTCAGGCGCGGGCGGCCTCAGTCACGGCGCGGGCGGCGCTGAGGGCCTGCTCGAGGTCGGCCTTGAGGTCTTCGATGTTCTCCAGGCCCACCGACAGTCGCACCAGGCCCGGCGTGACACCGGCGGTGAGCTGCTGCTCGGGCGTCAGCTGCGCGTGCGTCGTCGACGCGGGGTGGATGACCAGCGAGCGGACATCGCCGATGTTGGCGAGGTGGCTGAACAGGGTGAGGCTGTTCACGAACTCGCGACCGGCCTCCACGCCGCCCTTGAGCTCGAACGAGAGCACGGCGCCGACGCCCTTGGGTGCGTACTGGTTCGCCTTGGCGTACCACGGCGAGGACGGCAGGCCCGAGTAGTTCACGCTGGCGACGTCGTCGTGGTTCTCGAGCCACTCGGCGATCTCCTGAGCGTTCTGCACGTGGCGCTCGACGCGCAGCGACAGGGTCTCGACGCCCTGGATGAGGTTCCAGGCGCTCTGCGGGGCGATCGCCGAGCCGAGATCGCGCAGCAGCTGCACGCGGGCCTTGATGATGTACGCGAGCGGATCGCCGACCGCCGCGGTGTACGAGGCGCCGTGGTACGACGGGTCCGGCACCGTCAGCCCCGGGAACTTGTCCACGTTCTTCGACCACTCGAACGTGCCGCCGTCGATGACGACGCCGCCGATGGTGGTGCCGTGGCCGCCGAGGAACTTGGTCACGGAGTGCACGATGATGTCGGCACCGTGCTCGAAGGGGCGGATCAGGTACGGGGTGGCGATCGTGTTGTCGACGATCAGGGGCACGCCGTTCTCGTGGGCGACGTCGGCGACGGCGCGGATGTCGAGCACGTTGATCTGCGGGTTGCCGATGGTCTCGGCGAACAGCAGCTTCGTGTTCGGTCGCACGGCCCGACGCCATTCCTCGATGTCGTCCTGGTTCTCGACGAACGTGACCTCGATGCCGAGCTTGGCGAGCGTGTACTTGAACAGGTTGTAGGTGCCGCCGTAGATCGAGCTGGAGGCGACGAAGTGGTCGCCGGCCTGCGCGATGTTCAGGATGGCGAAGGTGGAGGCCGCCTGACCGCTGGAGAGCACCAGCGCGCCGGTTCCGCCCTCGAGCGCGGCGAGGCGCTGCTCGAGCACATCCTGGGTGGGGTTCTGGATGCGGGTGTAGATGTTTCCGAACTCGGCCAGGGCGAAGAGGTTCGCGGCGTGGTCGGCGTTGTCGAACACGTACGACGTGGTCTGGTAGATCGGCGTCGCACGGGCCTTGGTGACGGGATCTGGTGCGGCGCCGGAATGGATCTGCTTGGTCTCGAAACGCCAGTTCTCAGCTGCGGACATGAGTTTCCCCCAGGGGTGGAAGCGGGTGAGTGCGGCGGATGCCTTCCAGCGAGAGTACGGAAGAACGGTCTCTGTCAACAAGGAGCGGGAAATGTGACGTAACAACCCGGCGCCTGGAACCACGTACGGTGGACTCATGGCGAACAGACGTGCGGTGGTGACCGGTGCGAGCACCGGTATCGGTGAGGCGACGGTGCGGGCGCTCCGCGCCTCCGGATGGGATGTCGTCGGCGTCGCCCGGCGGGCGGATCGGCTGGAGGCCCTCGCCGCCGAGACCGGCGCGACGGCGTTCGCGGCGGACCTCACGGATGCCGCGCAGATCGATGCACTCACGGCGCATCTCGCCGAGACCGGACCCGTGCACGCGCTCGTTCACGTCGCCGGCGGTGCACGCGGCACCGACCGCGTCGAAGGCGGGTCGGCGGAGCAGTGGCGCTGGATGTACGAGTCGAACGTGATCGCCGCCCAGCAGCTCACCGCCGCGCTGCTGCCGCAGCTGCGCGAGGCGGCCGTCGACGGTCACGCCGACCTGCTCTTCGTGACCTCGGTGGCCGCGCGAGGGGCGTACCCGGGTGGCGGCGGGTACAACGCGGCCAAGGCTGCGGAGTCGATGATCCCGCAGGTGCTGCGCCTCGAGCTGAACGGCGAGCCGATCCGCATCACCGAGATCGCCCCGGGCATGGTGCACACCGAGGAGTTCACGCTGCGCCGTCTCGGCGGCGACGCGGTGGCGGCCGAGGCCGTGTACTCCGGTGTGGAGGCGCCGCTGGTCGCGGAGGACGTCGCCGACGTCGCCGCCTATGCGCTGAACGCCCCCGCGCATGTGAACCTCGACCTGATCGTGATCCGCCCGGTGGCCCAGGCCGCCTCGCACCTGCTGGC
>JAITUD010000517.1 GCA_031286555.1 Microbacterium sp.
CTCGACGGCGTTGCACACGCTGGGTCGCTGCACCTTGGCGTTGACGACGATGTCGCGCGCCCAGTCCTCCGGCGCGGTGCTGTCCAGCACGATGTGCACGACGCCGGCCCCGGTCTCGATGACCGGCACGGTGGACTCGGTGACCACGGTCTGGATCAGCGCCGCGGAGCCGCGCGGCACCAGCACGTCGATGAAGCCGCGGCCGTGCATGAGCGCCCTCGCGCCTTCGCGACCGAAGTCGTCGACGGTCTGGATCGCCTCGGGCGTCACGCCCGCGGCCTCGAGCGCGTCGCGCATGACCTGCACCAGCACGGTGTTCGAGCTGCGGGCGGCACTTCCGCCCCGCAGCACGACGGCATTGCCGGCGCGCAGCGCGAGGGCGGCGATGTCGACCGTGACGTTCGGCCGGGCCTCGTAGATCGCACCGATCACGCCGAACGGCACACGCACCTGCTCCAGGGCGACGCCGTTCGGCATCCGGTGGCCGCCCACGACCTGCCCGATCGGGTCCGGCAGAGCGGCGACGTCACGGACGGCGGATGCCAGGGAGGCGACGCGCCTCTCGTCCAGGCGAAGCCGGTCGATGAGCGCATCGCCGATGCCCGCATCCGTGCCGCGGGCGATGTCCTCGCCGTTCGCGACGATGATCCGCTGTGCCTGCGCCTCGATCGCATCGGCGATCGCGTGCAGGATGCGCGCCTTGTCTGCGCTGGTGAGTCTGGCGACCTCGCGAGAGGCCTCCTTCGCGCGCGCCAGACGGTCCTGCGCGGTGTCGGTGAGGGTGTCGGCACTCATCCGGTCAGTCTAGGACTCGGCGGATGCGCCGGATGCCGGTGTGACGGCCTTCTCTGTCCCGCGGATCCTGAGCGAGCGAAGCGAGACGAAGGGCGCTCAGGGACCGGAGGTCGCGACAGGCTCGAACCAGGTGCCGATCGCGGCGCCCTCGAGGGCCTGGGCCACCAGGTCGGCACTGGTCACGAGCACGCCGATGCCGGACGCCGCGGCCAGCCGAGCCGCCGACACCTTGGTCGCTGCTCCCCCGGTGCCCACGCTGTTCACCACGGTGGCGCCGAACTCCAGCCCGGAGAGGTCGGCCCCGGCGGCGATGACGTCGATCGGCTCGGCCGACGGGTCCGAGGGCGGCTTCGTGTACAGCGACTCGATGTCGCTGAGCAGCACGAGCGCGTCGGCCTGCACCAGCTGAGCGACGAGCGCCGCGAGGCGGTCGTTGTCGCCGAACCGGATCTCCTGGGTCGCGACAGTGTCGTTCTCGTTCACGATCGGCAGCACCCGCAGGCCCAGCATCCGCTCCACCGCGCGCCGCGCGTTGCTGCGCGAGGTGGGGTTGTCGAGGTCGCCGGTGGTGAGCAGCACCTGACCGGCGACGATGCCGAACGGACGCAGCGCCTCCTGATAGCGGTAGACCAGGATGTTCTGCCCCACGGCCGCCGCGGCCTGCTGGGTGGCGAGGTCGGTCGGGCGGGCGTCGAGGGAGAGGAACGGGATGCCGCTCGCGATCGCACCCGACGAGACCAGCACGATCTCCGCGCCCCGCGCGTGCGCCGCCGCGAGGGCGTCGACGAGCATCGGGATGCGCCAGGCCGCCTCACCGCTGATCGACGAGGAGCCGACCTTGACGACGATGCGCTCGGCAGTGGCCAGTCCGTCGCGGGTGCGGACGGTCATTCGTCGTCGCTGCCGGACTGTACGGCGTTTTCCTTCAGGGCGATGCGCTCGGCCTCGAGCTCGGCACGGTAGGCCGCCTTGGCGTCCATCCGCTCGTGATAGCGCTCACGGCGCTCGTTCGTGGTGCGGCGCGTGTTCGGGTCGAGGCGGGCGTCCAGACCGCGCGGAGTCGTGAGCAGCTCCGCCGTCGAGGCGATCGACGGCTCCCAGTCGAAGACGACGCCGTCGCCCTCGCCGATGACGACGGTCGCGCCGGCGGTGGCTCCGGCCTTCAGCAGCGCGTCCTCGACGCCGAGGCGCTCCAGACGGTCTGCGAGGTAGCCGACGGCCTCCTCGTTCTGGAAGTCGGTCTGCTGCACCCAGCGCCACGGCTTCTCGCCGATGATGCGGTACAGGTTGCCGTAGGTGCCGCCCTCGACGCGCACGTGGAACGCGGCCTCTGAGCCCTTCGGGCGGATGACGATGCGCTCGGCGGGGACCTCGACGGCCAGTTCGGCGCGGTGCTTCTCGACGATGTCGGCGAGCGCGAAGGTCAGCGGGCGCAGGCCCTCGTGCGAGACCGTGGAGATCTCGAACACGCGGAAGCCGCGCTCCTCGAGGTCGGGGCGCACCATCTCGGCAAGGTCACGGGCCTCGGGCACGTCGACCTTGTTCAGGGCGACCAGCTGCGGACGCTCCAGCAGCGGGATCTGCCCCTCGGGCACCTCGTAGGCGGCGAGCTCGGCCAGGATCACCTCGAGGTCGCTGAGCGGGTCGCGACCGGGCTCGAGAGTGGCGCAGTCGAGCACGTGCAGCAGAGCCGAGCAGCGCTCGACGTGACGCAGGAACTCCAGTCCGAGGCCCTTGCCCTCGCTGGCGCCCTCGATCAGGCCCGGCACGTCGGCGACGGTGAAGCGGCTCTCGCCGGCCTGCACGACGCCCAGGTTCGGGTGCAGCGTGGTGAACGGGTAGTCCGCGATCTTGGGCCGTGCGGCGGAGATCGCCGCGATCAGGCTGGACTTGCCCGCCGAGGGGTAGCCGACCAGTGCGACGTCGGCGACGGTCTTCAGCTCGAGGACGACGTCGCCCTCGTACCCGGGGGTGCCGAGCAGTGCGAAGCCGGGAGCCTTGCGCTTGGGCGAGGCGAGGGCCGCGTTGCCGAGACCGCCGCGGCCGCCCTCGGCGATGACGTAGCGCTCGCCCGGCACGATCATGTCGTGCAGCACTTCGCCGGCGGGGTTCTTGACGACGGTGCCGACCGGCACCGGGAGCTCCATGTGCTCGCCCGCGGCGCCGGAGCGCATGTCCCCCATGCCGAAGCCGCCGTTGCCGCCGTGGCGGTGCGGGGCATGGTGGTACGACAGCAGCGTCGTGGTCTGCGGGTCGGCGATCAGCACGACGTCGCCGCCGTCACCGCCGTTGGCTCCGTCGGGACCGGCGAGCGGCTTGAACTTCTCGCGGCGCACCGACACGCAGCCGTTGCCGCCCTTGCCGCCGCGCACGTGCAGCGTCACGGTGTCGACGAACGTGACCATGGGGACTCCTCTGCCTGAATACACGGACGGGGCGAGCCGAAGCCCGCCCCGTCCGGAATGCCTGCTGTGATTACTCGGCAGCGGCGACGATGTTGACGACCTTGCGGCCGCCCTTCGCACCGAACTCCACCGAGCCGGCGGCGAGGGCGAACAGAGTGTCGTCCCCACCACGGCCGACGTTGACGCCGGGGTGGAAGTGCGTGCCGCGCTGGCGGACGATGATCTCGCCGGCGTTGACGGCCTGGCCGCCGAAGCGCTTCACGCCGAGGCGCTGTGCATTGGAGTCACGACCGTTGCGGGTCGAGCTCGCACCCTTTTTGTGTGCCATTTCTCAGCTCCTCTTGGTGCTTACTTGATGCCGGTGATCTTGACGCGCGTGAGCTCCTGGCGGTGGCCCTGGCGCTTCTTGTAGCCGGTCTTGTTCTTGTACTTCTGGATGACGATCTTCGGGCCGCGCAGGTTGCCGATGACCTCAGCGGTCACCTTGACCTTCGCCAGCTTGTCGGCGTCGGTGGTCACCGCTGCGCCGTCGACGAGCAGCACTGCGGGCAGCTCGATCTTCTCGCCCTGGGCAGCCTGAACACGGTCGAGCTGAACGATCGTGCCGACCTCGACCTTCTCCTGCCGCCCACCGGCGCGCACAACTGCGTAAACCACTTCGTACCTGTTTCGTCAGGGAGCCCAACGGGCTCCGGAATCTCTCACGGGAAGACTGTTGCCTGCGA
>JAITUD010000021.1 GCA_031286555.1 Microbacterium sp.
CATTGGGAGGGCCCGCTGGGCGGAGCGGGCTTGCCCGCTCCGCCCAACGGGAGGGTCCCACTCTGCGAGCGCAGGGACCACCCCATCCCGCGACCCACCCCCACTCTGCGGGCGCAGGGAGCCTCTCCTCCCGCGACCCCCCCACAACCCAGGCAACGACGAAAGTTCTCCACAGACCCGCAGATCACCGCCACCAGCGTCGGTGCCTCCAGCCATGATCGACGTCATGAGCCCGCTCAGTCCGACGTCCGTCACGCGCCTCGATACCCGATACCCCCTGCTCTGGCGTGACTCCGACACCATCCAGTTCGGGCTCGAGAACATCGTCCACGTCGACGCCACGGCCCCCTGGGTCGAGCCCCTCCTCGCCCGTCTCAGCTCGGGCATCCGCCTCTCGACCTTCGACGTCATCGCGCACGCCGTCGGCGCCCCGCGCCAGGACGCACGCGATCTCCTCGCTCTGCTGCACCCGGTGCTGCGCGACGACCCGCCGGCGGCGCCGGAGTTCTGGGTCGAGGGTGTGAACGTCTCAGACGACCGCGCCCTCCCCCGGATGGCCGAGTGCCTGCGCGAGGAGGGTCTGGAGCGCGGCATCCGTGACGATCCGGATCATGTCGGGGTGATCGTCGTCGAGGGCGCGGCATCCGCACTGCAGTTCGCGAGCTACCTGCGCGACGACGTGCCGCACCTGCCGGTGGCGTTCGAGGCCGCCGCCGCCACGGTCGGACCGCTGGTGCGCCCTGGCGAGACTCCCTGCCTCACCTGCCGCGATGAGCACGAGAGCCGGCGCGACCCCGCCTGGCCGCGGCTGCACACGCAGCTGATCGGGCGCCCGGTCGGCACGATCTCGTCAGCGAGGCTCGCGCAGGCGGCGTCGCTGGTCGCGCGCATCCTGCGAATGCCCGTCGGCGAGGCGGGGCTGCGCGCGAGGGTCAGCCCCGACGGACGGATCGCATGGCACTCGGTGAGGTTTCACGAAGGATGCCTGTGCCGCGACCTGTCGTCCCGATCTCCGCAAGGAACCGCGACGGCGCCCGCTCCCCTCGTCCTGCGGTCCGCGCCCACGACAGCGAGAGCGTACGCGCGGCCCGCGTGAGGCCGACGTAGGCGAGGCGGCGCTCCTCGTCGACCTGCTCGAAGGTGGTCGCGTAGGCGATCGGCAGCGCGCCCTCGTTCCATCCGGACAGGTGCACGTGCGGCCACTCCAGACCCTTCGCCGCGTGCAGGGTCGACAGCGTCACCGTGCGCAGTTCGGGCTCGTGCTGGTCCTTCGCCCTCGCGGTCAGGGTCTCGGCGAAGCTGCGCAGCGTGGCATCCGCCGGCGCCTCCTCGGCGAGCCGCAGGATCGCGCGCCTGGCCTCCCAGGCGTCGCGCTGCGCGCCGCCGGCCTGGGGCGGCTCCTCCGTCAGGCCGAGGTTGCGCAGCACATCGCGCACGGTAGGCAGAAACCCGGCCAGCGCCGGGGCGACGGCCGCGGCGCGCAGCGCGAGCACCGCCTGGCGCACCTCCGGCATGTCGAAGAAGCGGGTGCCTCCGAGCACCGTTGTGGGGATGCCCTGCGCGGCCAGCGCCTGCTGCAGCGGCGCGGACTGCGCGTGCGCGCGGTACAGCACCGCGATGTCGGCGGGTGAGGCACCGGCCTGGATGCGGGCGGCGATCGCCGCGGCGACGCCCTCAGCCTCTTCGGTCTCGGTGTCGAAGGCGGTGACCGTCGGGGCCTCGGCGGTGAACGTCTCCCGCGCCGGGGTCAGGGCGAGCGCACCAGGACGCCCCTTCATCAGCGCGTTCGCGACGGCGAGGATCGGCGCCTGGGATCGGTAGTTGGTCTCCAGTCGCACGACAGTCGCGTCGGGGTGGCTGCGCTCGAACTCGAGCAGGTACCGCTGCTGCGCGCCCGCGAAGGAGTAGATCGTCTGGCTGGCGTCGCCGACCACGCAGATGTCGTGCCGGTCCCCCAGCCACAGCTCGAGCAGCCTGTTCTGCAGCGGAGAGACGTCCTGGTACTCGTCGACCGTGAAGTGCCGGTACTGCTCGTGCACGGCTGCGGCCACCCGCGGCTCGGCCTCGATCATGCCGGCGCAGGCGAGCAGCACGTCCTCGAAGTCGAGCTGTCGGCGCTCGTCCTTGATCCGCTCATAGGCGTGCATCAGCGCGCTGAGCCGCTCGGCGTCGACGCCGGTGACGGTGCGGCCGAGCTCGACGTATCTGTCGACCGAGATCATCGAGACCTTGCGCCACTCGATCTCGGCGGCGATGTCGCGCAGGGTGGCTGTGCTCGGGCGGATCCGCAGTTCATCGGCGGCCTGCCCGAGCATGCGCACCTTGTTGTTCACGATCGACGGCGCGCTGTCGCCGGCCAACGTGGGCCAGAAGAAGTTCAGCTGCGCGAGGGCGGCGGCGTGGAAGGTGCGCGCGGCGACGCCCTCGATGCCGAGCGCACGCAGGCGCCCGCGCAGCTCGCCTGCAGCCTTCGCGGTGAACGTCACCGCCATGACGCGGCCCGGCGAGTACGCGCCGGTGTCGACGCCGTGCGCGATGCGATGCGTGATCACGCGGGTCTTGCCGGTGCCGGCTCCGGCGAGCACGGCCACGGGTCCGCGCAGCACGGATGCCGCCTCCCGCTGCCTGTCGTCGAGGGCGTCGAGTGCGCTCACACGCGTTCCTCGTACCAGTCGATGATGAGCGCCCGGGCGATGGACGACGGGCTCGGCAGGCCGACCGGACCCTCGCCGCGCAGCGCGGTCGCGATCTCAGCGCGGGTCAGCCAGCGCACGGCGACGATCTCCTCACCGTCGGCGACGGCCTGCTCGTCCACCGCAGTGGCCCGGAAGCCGAGCATGAGCGAACGCGGGTACGGCCAGGGCTGGGACGACACGTAGCGCACGTCCTTCAGGCGGACGCCCGCCTCTTCGAAGATCTCGCGGTGCACCGTGGTCTCGAGCGACTCCCCCGCCTCGAGGAATCCGGCGAAGGTGGAGTACATCCGGCCCTGCCAGTTGGCGTTCGCGCCGAGCAGCAGACGCTCGCCGTCCGCGCTCTCGATCGCGACGATGACGGCCGGGTCCGTGCGCGGGAAGTGCTCGCGGCCGCAGGCCGGGCAGTGCCGCGACCAGCCGGCCTGCCGAAGTTCGGTCTCGGAGCCGCAGGCCGGGCAGAACCGGAAACCGGTCAGCCAGTCGGCGAGGGCGACGGCCTCGATGAGGAGCTCTGCCTCGACGCCGGCGAGCACACCGCCGGCGTCGCGCACGCCTGACCACACGGCAGAGTCGACGGGCGCAGGGTCGGCGGGCACGGCGTCGAGGGTGACGGTGTCGGCCGGGGCATCCTCCACGACGGCGAGCAGCACCGGCGTGCCATCAGGGTCGCGGCCGAGCAGCGCCCAATCCCGTGCGCCGACGACGTCCGCGGGCGCGACGCGCAGCAGCGCGGCATCGGTCACACGCGCGCGCCGATCGTGGGCGACGATCACGCGCGTCGAGGCATCCGCTCGCAGGCGGTCGAGGATGCCTGGCTCGGTGCGAAGCTCTCCGGCGCGGTCGAGGAGACCCGGTTCGACGATCATGTGGTCCCTCTCATCCCCGGATTCTGCACGGCGGCGGTTGCCGCCTGGACGGCGGCCTGTGCCCGATCGGGCGTGGCGTGGGCGTCAGGCCCCGGATGCCGACCTAACCTGGAGGGCATGGCACGCTCTCCTTTCACTCTAGTGGCGGCGGTCACAGCCGCACTGCCCGGGGCGGAGGTCACCGGCGCCCGTCCCCTCACTGCCGGCGGAGATGGACGGTTCGACTCGGCCGTGGCCACCCTCGCCGACGGTCGTGAGCTGACGATCCGGGTCGCGGACGACGAGGACAGTGCGCGCGAGCTCGCCTCCGAGGCGATCGCGCTTCGCGCGCTGACTGCCGGTGCCCGCGAGATGCTGCCCTTCCAAGCGCCCGAGTACATCGGTGAGACCCGCATCGGCGACGGTCGTGCGCTGGTCACCGGCCTGCTGCCCGGCTTCCAGATCGAGGCCTCACAGGTGCCCGCCGGTCGCGGCGCCGCCTGGTCGATCGGCGAGGCGATCGCCGCGACCCACGCCCTTCCGGCGTCCGTCGTGCGCGGCGGCGGGCTCACTGCCCGCGACGCCGCCGAGGCCCGCGAAGAGGTGCGCCGACTGGTCGAGCGCGCGACGGCGACCGGGCGCGTGCCCGCCCGCCTCGGCAGCCGCTGGCGTCAGGCCGTGGACGACGACGATCTGTGGCGCTTCGAGTCGACCGTGACCCTCGGCGGCGTGCAGGCCGACTCGTTCCTGTTCGAGGACGACGCCGAGCTCGGCCCGCAGGTGGTCGGTCTGGTCGGCTGGCACGGGCTCTCGCTGGGCGACCCCGCGGTGGACCTCGCCTGGCTGTCTGCTGCGAAGGACGCCGCCGATGATGTGCACGACGCCTACGGCCGCTCCTCGGCTCACGCGGTGGACTCCGCGCTGCGCGTCCGCGCCCGGCTGCGCGCCGAGCTGGAGTTCGCGCGCTGGCTGGTGCACGGCGAGGCCGTGCGACGCACAGACATCATCGATGACGCCGCCGCACTGCTGGAGTCGCTCGCCGAGGGCGTGCACGACGACCTGCGGGTGTCGGCGGGCGCGACGGCCGACGTCGATTCGGCCCTGGACGCCGCCGGCCGCCTGCCCCAGGTCCCGTCCGTGAGCGTGGACACCTCGATGCAGACCGACGCGTACCGCCCCGAGGATCTCTGGCAGGTCGAGGAGGATGCCGCAGACGGGCCGTCCGACCAGGACGAGCCCGTCGCGACCACGGCGGACGGCGCGGAGCAGGAGACCCAGGATCTCGCCGATCTCGATGAGCGCGCCGAGGCCGCAGGCATCACCGGTGTGCGCGGGTCGTCCGGCGACCACGGCACGGCGAAGGGTCCGAGCAGCACCGGCCGGCCGCTGTCGGAATCCGACGAAGGGCTCGACTCGGCCGAGGAGGCTCAGCGCGCGGCGCGCGCGGCACTCCAGCGCTGGACCAGCTCGACCTCGGAGTAGACCCGATCGCCCCGGATGACGAGGTCGTCGGCGACGTAGTACAGCGCGACGTCGATCTCGTCCAGCGGCACCCCGAACCGGCGGTGGTAGGCCAGCCGGTACAGCGCGAGCTGCAGCATCCGGTCCTCCCGCTCGGCCGTGGTGCGCGGCGCCTTGCCGGTCTTCCAGTCCACGATCTCGATGCGACCGTCGCGGTCGGCGCGCCGGTACACGGCGTCGAGCTTGCAGATCACGATGTGACCGTCGTGCTCCGGTGACCCGCCGAGCGCGAAGTCGATCTCGATCTCGACGGCGATCGGCGCGAGTCCGCCCCATTCGCTGTGCTCGAAGATCTCCTGCAGACGGCCGAGGTCGGCGGCATCCGCTTCTGAGACGTCCTGCGCGTCGGGCGCGTCGTCATCGATCTCCCAGAGCCCGTCGTCGATGCGCGGACCGGTGCCGACGAGTTCCGAGCGGCGCTCGACCCAGGCGTGGAACAGGGTGCCGAGTCTGGTCTGCCGGTAGGGCCGCTCCGGCATCGGACGGACGATCGACCCGAGTGTGCCTTCGAAGTCGGTGACGTAGTCCTTGAATCGGGATGCCGGCACGCGGGTGGGCACGGCCGCATCGGTGCCGCGCTGTCGTGCTTCGCGCTCTGCCAGCAGCCGGACCAGCTCGGGAGCGGCATCCGGAAGGGGCGCGGCCTGCGCGGCGCGCACCTCGTCGGCGGCGCGCTCCACACGCTCGCGCCGGGCGCCGAGCGGGTCGAGCGGCCAGTTCGCCGTCATCCCCGGACCGTCGTAGGGGTTCTCGTCGGGATCGACCTGTCCTACTCCCTCGATGCCGAGCACGTCGAAGGCCTCGAGCAGGTACGGGCTGGGCGTGCGCGGCTTCTTCTGCCCCGCCCAGTGCGCGCCGGTCAGCAGCAGGTCGCTCCGGGCCCTGGTCACGGC
>JAITUD010000036.1 GCA_031286555.1 Microbacterium sp.
GTCGATCCGGGATCGAACGTGTAGACGGCGGGGAACAGCCAGCCCTCCAGACTCGTCGCCTTCACACCGTAGTCCGCCGGGTTCTTGACCGCAGCCTGGAGATCGGCCAGCGGCATTCCCAGAGACTCGGCGACGGTGGGCAGGAAGTTCTTGATCTGACCGCCCTCGGGAACCGATGCGGTGTTCTCCATGCGGTTGGCGTCGTCCTGGAGCGCCTTGAGCGCGGCTTCCGCCGTCATCTTCTTCTGCAGCTTGTAGACACCCGGGTAGAAGGTGGGCGAGACGCCCTTCTTGACGAGCATGTCGTAGAACACCGACGGCGTCTTGGTCACCCCGGCCGCGTTGAGCGCGGTCGAGATCGGCTGCCCGGTGTCGCCGTCCTTGATCGTCACGAACGCCTCGCCGGACGCCTGTCCCGGCTCGTAGTCCTTCGTCGGCCCCCAGCCCATGACCTCGTTGATCTTGTCGCTGTACGTGTTGTAGACCCAGGCGCCGGCGCCGGCGATGCCGCCGAGGATCGCGAGCAGCACGATCAGCGAGATCAGGCAGCCCTTGCCGCGCTTCTTCTTCTTGGGCTCGTGGTGAGCCTCCGGCGCGAAGAGCGAGTCGAACTCGTGCGGACCGTCGGAGCCGCCTCCGCCGAAGACGTCGGTCTCCGCGTCGGGCGCGGCGGCTGCCGGCGTCGGCGCCTGCTCGGTCGGCTCCTGCGACGCGGGCCGCCGCGCGGGCTCGGGCTGGAAGGCCGCGGCCTGCGGGTTCGGCTGCTGAGCCGGCTCCGGCGCGGATGCCGTGGCGCGCGATGCCTCGTCTGCGGCCTGGTAAGCGGGGACGGTCATGATCGGGAACGATGCCGTCTGCTGCTCCGCGATGGCCTGCGAGCCCGTCACCGTGATCGAGAACGGACCAGTGATCGACGGTGCCTCGGGGCCACGCCGCGCCGGCTCCGCGGCCGACAGCGGCACGACGGGCTGCGGCTGCTCGACGGCGGCCGGGCGAGACTGCGCGGCTCCCTCGGGCTGCACAGGGGCCACCGGCTGCTGCGCCGGGACCTGCTGCGGGGCCGAGGCCTGCGGCTGCTGCATCTGCTGTGCCGCCGCCTGCGCCGCCGCCTGCTGCTGGGCGGCGAGCTGCGCCGCGGCCGCCTGCTGCGCCGCGCGCTGCTGGGCGGCGAACTGCTCCGCGGCGGCCTGCTGCTGGGCGGCGAAGTGCGCCGCAGCGGCCTGCTGCTGCGCCAGGAACTGCTGCTGCGCAGCCTGTTGCGCGGCGGCCTCCTGCGCCGCCTGCTCAGAGACGACCGGGATCGCCCCCGATGCCTCGCGCGCACGACGTGCGGCCCGTCGGGAACCGGCGGGTGGTGGTGTGTGATCGGGCTGCGGCAACTGCGAACCGGCGGTCGGCAGATTGTCGAAGAGATCGTTGAGCCTCGGGGGGTGGCTCTCGTTCTGCCTGCCAGGGTCGGGCATGGTCAGGATTGCTCCTCGGGTGGTTCGATGATCGCACCGGCGGGGGTACCGGTGCTCTTCTCGGTGTCGATCGCATGCTGCAGCAGCACTACTGCGGCGACCTGATCCACAATGCTACGAGACTTCTTCTGGGATCTTCCAGAAGAACGCAGCGCGGAGTGCGCGGAGACCGTGCTGAGCCGCTCGTCGACCATGCGCACGGGCAGCCCGGTGCGCTCCCCCAGCGCGGCCGCGAACTCCCTGGCATCCGTCGTGGAGAGCGTCTCCTCGCCGCGCATGTTCACCGGCAGGCCGACGACCAGCTCGATCGGCTCCCATTCCGCACACAGCTCGGCGATCCGCTCGACCGAGGCATCGGAGCGCGGGACGGTCTCGACAGGCACCGCCAGCATCCCGTCGGGATCGCAGCGCGCCACGCCGACGCGAGCCTTCCCGACGTCGACGCCGAGACGGATGCCGCGCCGGAAGCCGCTCACGCGCGCTTCAGCTCCGTGACGACCGCCTCCAGTGCAGCGTCGAGAGCCGAGGCGTCCGTGCCGCCGCCCTGCGCCACGTCGTCCTTACCGCCTCCGCCGCCGCCCAGCACACCGGCCGCGACGCGGACGAGAGCACCGGCCTTGGCGCCTGCGGCGCGTGCGGCGTCGTTGGTGGCGATCACGACGATCGGACGGCCGTTCGCGATGCCGCCGAGGGCGACGACGGCGGCATCCGATCCGAGACGCTCGCGCACGCTCAGGGCGAGGGTGCGCACGTCGTCGGCGGAGCCGACCTCGCCCAGCGACGCGGCCACGAGGTGGTGCGCGCCGGCGGGAGCGGCCGACTCGGCCAGCGCGGGCACACGACCCTCCCGTTCCTTGGCCTCGAACTGCGCGATGCGCTTCTCGGCAGCCTTGAGGTTCGCCTGCAGCTCCTCGATGCGCGTGGGCAGCTGGTCGCGCGGCGCCTTAAGCGCGGCGGACAGCTGCGACACCACGGTGCGCTCGGCGGCGAGCTCACGGAAGGCGTCCTGACCGACCAGGGCCTCGATACGACGGTTGGACGCGCCGACCGACGACTCGCCGACCACGCTCACGAGGCCGATCTCGGCGCTGGACGACACGTGCGTGCCGGCGCAGAGCTCACGCGACCAGGGGCCGCCGATGTCGACCATCCGCACGACCGAGCCGTACTTCTCGCCGAACAGCGCCATGGCGCCGGCTTCCTTCGCCTCGTCGAGCGAGACGATGCGGGTGGTCACCTCGAGCGCGTCGTTCACGGCGCGGTTGGTGATCTCCTCGATCTCGGACCGCGTCTCGAGCGACAGCGGCTGCGACCAGGCGAAGTCGAAGCGCATGTAACCGGCACGGTTCAGCGAACCGGCCTGCGTGGCGGTCTTGCCCAGGGTGTCACGGAGCGCGGCGTGCACGAGGTGCGTCGCGGAGTGCGCCTGGCGGGCGGCGCGACGGTTCGCGGCATCCACCAAGGAGCGTGCGCGGTCGTCGACGGCGACGACGCCGGAGTCGACCTGCACGGTGTGGCTGATCAGGCCGGGCACCGGCTTCTGCACGTCGAGGACGTCCAGTTCGAAACCGGGGCCGACGATCAGGCCCTTGTCGGCGACCTGACCGCCCGACTCGGCGTAGAGGGCGGTCTCGGCGAGGATCACCTCGGCGACCTGGCCCTCGGATGCCGAGGGCACCGGGACGCCGTCGACGATGATGCCGAGCACGCGGGACTCGGTCTCCAGGTCGGTGTAGCCGGCGAACACCGTCTCGCCGGCGGCACGGAACTCGCGGTACACCGAGACGTCGGCCAGCTGTCGCTTGCGGTTGCGTGCGTCGGCCTTGGCGCGCTCGCGCTGGCCCTGCATGAGCTCGTCGAACGCGGGGCGGTCGACGTCCAGTCCGGCCTCCTCCGCGACCTCGAGGGTGAGGTCGATCGGGAACCCGTAGGTGTCGTGCAGGAGGAACGCCTCAGAGCCGCTCAGGGTCGAGCCGCCGGCCTTCTTCGTGTCGCTCAGGGCGAGGTCGAGGATGGTGGAGCCGGCGGCGAGCGTGCGCCGGAAGGTCTCCTCCTCGGCGAAGGCCGCGGAGGAGAGCACCGACCAGTCGGTCTCGAGAATCGGGTAGGCCGACTTCATGGCGTCCTTCGACACCTCGAACAGCTCGGGGAAGCTCGGCGCGTCGACACCCAGCAGTCGCATCGCGCGCACGGTGCGGCGCATCAGGCGGCGCAGGATGTAGCCGCGGCCCTCGTTCGACGGACGCACACCGTCCGAGAGCAGCATCAGGGACGAGCGCACGTGATCCGCGATGACGCGGAAGCGCACGTCGTCCTCGTGCACGGCGCCGTAGGTGCGGCCCGACAGCTCCACCGCGCGATCGAGCACAGGACGCACCTGATCGGTCTCGTACATGTTCTCGACGCCCTGCTTGAGGAACGCCACGCGCTCCAGGCCCATGCCGGTGTCGATGTTCTTCTGCGGCAGTTCGCCGACGATGTCGAACTCGGTCTTGCTGCGGATGTTCTCGATGAAGTCCTGCATGAACACGAGGTTCCAGATCTCCAGGAAGCGCGAGTCGTCCGCCGCCGGGCCGCCGTCCTTGCCGTAGGCCGGACCGCGGTCGAAGAAGATCTCCGAGTCGGGGCCGCCGGGACCGGGCTGGCCGGTGTTCCAGTAGTTGTCCGCGCGACCGAGGCGCTGGATGCGCTCCGGCTTCAGGCCGATGATGTCGCGCCAGATCGACTCCGCCTCGTCATCGGTCTCGTAGACCGTGACCCAGAGGTCCTTCTCGTCGAACCCGAGCCCGCCATCCGCCTCGGACGAGGTCAGCAGCTCCCAGGCGTACCGGATGGCGCCTTCCTTGAAGTAGTCGCCGAACGACCAGTTGCCGAGCATCTGGAAGAAGGTGCCGTGCCGTGCCGTGCGGCCGACCTCTTCGATGTCGTTGGTGCGGATACACTTCTGCAGATCGGCGATGCGAGGATGCGGCGCGGGGACGACTCCCGTGAGGTACGGGATCATCGGCACCATGCCGGCGACCGTGAACAGCAGCGAGGGGTCCTCGCTGACCAGCGATGCCGAGGGAACGATGAGGTGGTCGTTCTTCTCGAAGTAGTTCAGGTAGCGCTGCGCGATCTCCGCAGTTTTCATGGGGGTGTTCGGTGTCCTTGCGTGGGAACGACGCGCGCCCGTCAGGCGCGCAGGAAGGGTCGGGTCAGGCGTCTGCGCCGGGCTCGGTGAGCCGGGCCGCCTCGGCGCGGTACGCGTCGCCGACGATGTTGGTGAACTCGGTGATGCGCGAGTCGAGGTCGGCGAGGACGTCGTGGCCGCGCGGGTCCTTGTTCATGAAGTGCGCAGCGACGAACCCGCCGATCACGCCGATCAGGAGCCACAGCAGATTCTTCATTCCGCCATCCTATGACGAGAGGCGCCGGGGATTCCCCCGACGCCTCTCGTACGTGTGCTGTGTATCAGCGAGCCGCGTAGTACTCGACGACCAGCTGGACCTCACAGGTCACGGGAACCTCGGCGCGCTTCGGGCGACGCACGAGACGCGCCTGCAGCTTGTCGAGCTCGACCTCGATGTAGCCCGGAACCGGGGGCAGCACCTCGGCGTGACCGCCGGCTGCTGCGACCTGGAACGGCTCGAGAGCCTCGGACTTGGCCTTGACGTGGATGAGCTGGCCCGGCTTCACGCGGAACGACGGGCGGTCCACGATCTGGCCGTCGACCAGGATGTGGCGGTGCACGACCAGCTGACGGGCCTGCGCGGTGGTGCGGGCGAAGCCGGCACGCAGCACGAGGGCGTCGAGACGCATCTCGAGCAGCTCGACCAGGTTCTCACCGGTCAGGCCGTCCTTGCGGCGAGCCTCGTTGAACGCGATGCGCAGCTGCTTCTCGCGGATGCCGTACTGCTCGCGCAGACGCTGCTTCTCACGCAGACGGACGGCGTAGTCGCTGTCGGCCTTGCGCTTGGTGCGACCGTGCTCACCCGGAGCGTAGGGACGCTTCTCGAGGTAGCGAGCGGCCTTCGGGGTGAGCGGGATTCCCAGCGCACGGCTGAGACGGACCTTGCGGCGGTCCTGGGACTTCGTGACCACGAAGCATTCCTTCCGATGACGCGGCCGTGTCTTTCACGGCCCGCGGACGTATCGCCTCGATTCCCCCTCACCGGAGCGCACGCCGGGGCGCAGCGGAGAGTGTTGCAGGAGCGGAGGGATGCCCGAAAACTCGGTTTCGAGCCGATCCATGCTATCAGACGCCGGTGAGCCCTCTGGCCCGTACCCGGTCGGTCGCCGCAGCGGCATCCCTGTGCGCGGGACCGCCCACGGTGAGCCAGGCGATCGCGCCCGCGAGCAGAAGCACGGCAGCGGCGGTGCCCGGTGAGAGATACCCCTGGGTGAGGACCCATCCCACGCTCAGGACGACGAGCAGCGTCGCGATGACGGCAGCCCAGGGCGGCATCGCACGGCTCCGCTCCGGCGGCCAGGTGCGCTCCACGCGCGGCACGATCGCGCAGAACACCGCCACGACCGCGGCGATCGCCAGCAGCCACGGGATCCGCGTCCACCACCACTGCGGGGAGAGCACCGGCGGGAACGGCAGCCCGAGCGCCATCTGCACACCGACCACCACCGCCATGGCGACGGTGTGCCAGAGATAGATCACCATGCCGAACATGCCGAGCGCGCCGACCACCATCAGCACTTGACGGCGGCGCATCAGCGCCCGGATCACCGGCTGCAGCAGTGTGAACAGGTAGACCTGCGCCAACCCGAGCAGCAGCAGAAGCACGGTGGGCGGGTTGAGGTTGACCAGCATGTCAGGGTCGTAGCCGAGTGCGAACACGGCGACGAACATCAGCCCGTACGCCCCGACGGCCAGCAGAGCGAGAAGCCAGCGCGGACGACGGGAGTACCACTGGTCGCGCACGCCGAAGCCGAGCTGCTGCACGAACAGCCAGACGAACAGCCAGTTCAGGGCGCCCAGTGGCACGTGTGCGAAGCGGTCCAGCAGATCCACCGCGACGGCGGCGCCGGCGAGACCGAAGTAGGTCGCCCAGGCCGCGCGCCTGTGCAGCCAGGCCATCAGCGGGACGAAGGACGTGCAGATCGCGTACACCGCGATGAACCAGAGCGGCTCGGCCAGCCGGAAGGCGAACGAGCGCAGGAACTCGGGGTCGGCACCGAAGAGCGTCATCACACCGAGGACGGCGAGCACCCCCAGCATCGCGAAGAGCACCGGACGCGCCAGTCGCAGCGCCCGGATCCGGATGTACTGCGCCGCGGTCTCCCCCTGGTTGTGCAGTCGACGCCAGGTGGTGATGCCCGCGAAGCCGCCTGCGATGAAGAACGTCGGCATGATCATGCCGATCCAGGTGATCCAGACCAGCGGGGACCATTCCAGCAGCGCGTTGAACGCGCGGGGCGGGTCGCCTGCGATGCCCATCTGCAGCGCGTGCAGCACCACGACCAGGGGCAGACAGATCGCCCTGACGAAGTCGATCGACAGGTCGCGGTCGACGGGGATCCGTGGCAGCTGGCGGGTCACGGAACCACTGTAGGGTCAGCGGTCGCCGAGGATGCGGCGGATGCGCTCCAGTCTGGCGGCGATATCGCGTTCCGCGCCGAGCGGCTTGGGTTCGTAGTAGCGACGCCCGTCGAGCTCGTCCGGCAGGTACTGCTGCGGCAGCACACCGGCATCGGCGTCGTGAGGGTAGCGGTAGCCCTTGCCGTGCCCGAGCCGCTTGGCGCCCGGGTAGTGCGCGTCGCGCAGATGCAGCGGTACCCTGCCGAACCCGCCGGAGCGGACGTCGGCGATGGCCTGGTCGATTCCGACGTAGGCCGCGTTCGATTTCGCCGTCGTCGCCAGGTAGACGGTGGCCTCGGCGAGCGGGATGCGCCCCTCCGGCATCCCGATGAAGGCAACGGCGTCGGCGGCGGCAGTCGCGATGACCAGCCCTTGCGGGTCGGCGAGCCCGACGTCCTCCGATGCCGAGATCACCAGACGGCGGGCGATGAAACGGGGGTCCTCCCCTGCCTCGATCATGCGGGCGAGGTAGTGCAGCGCAGCATCCGGATCCGACCCGCGGATCGACTTGATGAACGCGCTGATCACGTCGTAGTGCTCGTCGCCCTGCCGGTCGTAGCGCAGCAGCGCCTTGTCGACCGCCTGCGCGACGTCGTCGTCGGTGACCTCGGGAACGGCGCCTTCCTCGGCGTTCGAGAGCGCCACCGCGGACGCGGCCTCGAGCCCGGTGAGCGCGCGGCGGCCATCACCGGAGGCCAGTCGGATCAGCGCTGCCCGGGCGCCGGGCTGCATCGCCACCGTGCCGTTCAGACCGCGGGCATCCGTCACCGCCCTGTCGATCAGCAGGCCGATGTCGTCGTCGGTGAGCGGCTGCAGCGTGAGCAGCAGCGACCGCGAGAGCAGCGGCGAGATGACGGAGAACGACGGATTCTCGGTGGTCGCCGCGATGAGGATGACCCAGCCGTTCTCCACCCCGGGGAGCAGGGCGTCCTGCTGAGCCTTGGTGAAGCGGTGGATCTCGTCCAGGAAGAGGATCGTCGTCTGGCCGTAGAGGTCGCGCTGGGTCACGGCCTCCTGCATCACCTCGCGCACGTCCTTCACACCGGCGGTGATCGCGGAGAGCTCCACGAACCGGCGCCCGGACGAGCGCGCGATCGCCTGCGCGAGCGTGGTCTTGCCCGTGCCGGGAGGGCCCCAGAGGATGATCGACACGGCGCCGGGCGCCGCTGCATCCGGATCCGCCAGCGCGACGATCGGTGAGCCTGGGCGGAGCAGATGCTGCTGGCCTGCCACCTCGTCGAGCGACACCGGTCGCATCCGTACGGCCAGGGGCGTCCGGCCGGACATCAGGGATGCGGGTGAGCTCATGCCTCCAGGCTAATGCGGGCAGCGGACACGGCCGGCCGCCTCGCCACCGGTAGGCTCGCTGCAGACCTGTTCCCATCCCCGGGAGGACCCGCATGGCCGGACGCGGCAAGAACGACGCGCAGCACGCTCGACAGCAGGCGGAGCGCGCCCGACGCTATGCCGCGCGGACGGCCTGGCACGAGGGCCGTGCACGGCGCCGCGCCCGTGACAACGTCGTCGCTTCCGTCGTCGGCGGACTGCTCGTGGTCGGCGCGGTCTTCAGCCAGGTGATGCTCGCCCAGGCCGATGCTCCTGCACCGAAGCCGAAGGCGACGCCGACGAGCACGTCCACCCCGGCGCCCGTGATCACGCCGTCCGCGACGCCGACGCCCTCATCCTGAGCGCCACCGCATACTAGGCTGGTCATCGTCCTTTTCCACTCCCGCGGGAAGCCGCGCAAGGAGATCACCGTGTCCGAGCCGTCGAAGCCGACTCCCCCTGTCCCCGCACCCCCTCGCGTCCCGATGCCGACGCCGCCGAAGCTGGTGGCGAAGCCCGTCGCTCCCGCCGCACCGGTCTCGTCCGATGCCGCCGAGTGGGGCCGTGTCGTCGAGGACGGCACCGTCGAAGTGCGCGAGGGCGACACCTGGCGCACGGTCGGCCAGTACCCGGACGGCACGCCTGACGAGGCACTCGCCTACTTCGTGCGCAAGTACGACGACATCGCCGTCAAGGTGACCACGCTCGAGAAGCGCGTGGAGACCGGTGAGGCATCCGCTGCCGATCTCTCCAAGCAGGCGAAGCACATCGTCGGCGAGCTGACGGATGCCGCTGCCGTGGGCGACCTCGCAGGGCTCCGCGCCCGCGTCGACGCCCTGCTCGAGTCGCTCTCCGAGGCGTCCGCGCAGGAGGCGCAGGCCGCCAAGGAGGCCGTCGACGCCGCGATCGTCGAGCGCACCGCCATCGTCGAGGAGGCGGAGCGGATCGCCGCCCTCGACCTCTCGAAGGTGCAGTGGAAGCAGGTCACCGCCGACATGGCCGCCCTGTTCGACCAGTGGCAGGCGCACCAGCAGACCGGTCCCCGGCTGCCGAAGGGCACCGCTCAGCAGCTCTGGAAGCGATTCCGCGACGCGCGCTCCACGGTCGACAAGGCGCGTCGCGCCTACTTCTCCGAGCTGGACGACACGCACCGCACCGCTCGCGACGCCAAGACCCGTCTGGTCGAGCGCGCCGAGGCTCTCGCCCCGCGCGGTGTCGACGGCATCCCCGCCTACCGCGGGCTGCTCGACGAGTGGAAGGCGGCCGGCCGCGCCGGCCGCAAGGCCGATGACGCTCTCTGGGCGAAGTTCAAGGCCGCAGGCGACGCGCTGTATCAGGCGCGTGCCGAGCAGGCCGCGGCCGAAGAGGCCGACTCCGCTCCGAAGATCGAGGCGCGCGAGGCTCTGCTGGTCGAGGCCAAGGCCGTCGCAGACGAGTCGGACATCAAGAAGGCGCGTGCGCTTCTCACCCGCATCCAGCGGCAGTGGGACGAGGTCGGCCGTATCTTCCCGCGCGACAAGGAGCGTGCGCTGGATGACAGGATGCGCGGTGTCGAGCAGGCCCTCAAGGGCCGCGAGGACGTCGACTGGAAGCGCAACAACCCCGAGACGAAGGCGCGCGCGAACGACATGAGCTCGCAGCTCGTCGAGGCCATCGAGAAGCTCGAGGCCGAGCTCGCCGCTGCCGAGGCCGCAGGCAATGCGAAGGCCGCGAAGGATGCGAAGGACGCCCTCGAGGCCCGTCGCGCCTGGCTGAACGCCCTCGGCGGCTGAGCCCGCACGTTATCCACAGTCCGATGCCGGCGTCCCCTGTTGCGGGGGCGCCGGCATCAGACTGTCAGGGTGCATCCGATCCTCATCTACTCCCCCGGTGACAGGCTCAGCCTGGCCGAGCTGGGTGCCGCGCGCCTGGACGGGCACGTGGTCGAGATCGGCGATGCGTACCTTCCGGCCGACACGGTCGAGACCCCCGAGGCTCGTGCACTCTCGCTCGGGGCCGTGATCCCGCCGGGCGGTGCGCTGTGCGGGCCGACCGCCGCCTGGGTGCACGGCGCCGGCGATCAGCCGCCGGCGCGTCATCACGTGTGCAGAGCGGATGCCGCAGCCGCGCGGCTGCGCCCTGGCGCACGGACCGTGACGCACGAGGCGGCGCTGGAGCCCGATCAGGTCATCCGCCTCGCCGGCATCCCGGTCGCCTCGATCGAGGTCGTCGCGACGACGCTGGCGTTCGCCTCCCACCGGGATGCCGAGAGTGCGCACTGGCTGCGCGCACTCGTCGAGGTCTTCCCCGCTCTGGCGGCCCTCACTCGCGACACCATCCGCGCGCGCTCGCGCGCACCGGGCAAGCGCGCCGCCGTCGAGCTTCTGGAGCGACTGATCGATCAGGAGGTCGTGACGCGGTAGACGTCGTACACCGCGTCGATGCG
>JAITUD010000087.1 GCA_031286555.1 Microbacterium sp.
GTGCTCGCGTCGCTGTACTGGAACCGCGAGCCGGTCTGCTCCGCAGGCCTTCGTACGATCTCCTGCGCCAGGTCGGGCCACGGGGCCGGCTGGCTGCCGAACCACTCGAAGTCGATGCCGCTCCTCATTGTGAGCAGATCGAGGATCGTGACCCGATCCACGCCGGTGCCGAGCGCCATCTCGGGGAGCAGCTCCGGTACGCGAGTACCGGGTGTCAGCACCCCCTCGTCGATCGCCATGCCGGCTGCCAGCGCGCAGACGCCTTTCGAATCCGAGTAGATGTTCACCCGATCGTCACTGCGCCAGCGGTGCTGCGCCTCTTCATCGCCGACCAGGACGTGGACGCCGTACGCGCCCAGCCGCTCGTCGTCGATCTGTCGGACGATCCGTTCCAGGACGGCTGCGGCGCTCATCGTCGAAGCATGTCAGAGGGCACCGACACGGTCACGGCCGTCCGGCCAGGATGATGTGGAACTCGTTGTGATCGACGAGCAGGCCGTCCGCGTCGGTCAGCGGCGCCAGGCGCTCCCTCAGCCTGCGATCGAACTCCCCCGCCCGGTCGCCGAGCACCGCCGGCGACGCGAAGGACGTCGAGTGCATCAGCCCGATCACACTGTCGACGGTCCTGGTCCGGACCACCGGCACCCGGGTCGTCGTGACCTCCTGGAACCCCGCCTCCGCGATCTCGTCCTCGAATCGTCCCGCGGGCCGGTCGTATGTGCCCGCTCCGGCTCGGCGCCGCTCCCCCAGCACATCCTGCACGACTTCGCGCGTGCGCTCCTTCCACTCGTCACCGCCCGCCCAGATGCTCTGGTCGCCGAACACGGCGAGCACCGCGTCCGGCGCCATCCGATCAGCGATGTGACGCAGGAACACGGGCCGGTCGAACCAGTGGAATGCGCGGCACACCGTCACGAGGTGGGCCGACCACGACGCCGGAAGATCGAAGGACTCCGCAGGCGCGTGCACGAGACGCACACGATCGCCGGGCAGCTCCTGGTGAGCGATCGCAAGCAGGTCGGCATCGAGATCGACGCCGATCGCCTCGTCGAACCACGGCAGAAGCGCGTCGATCACGAAGCCGGGCCCCGTTCCGACATCGAGCAGCCGCCGAGGCGCACCCTGGGGTGCCGCGGATGCCAGGATCTCAGCGACCTTCGCGGGTATGCCGGATCGATGACGGCGGTAGTGCTCAGCGGTCGATGCGAACAGGCTCACTCCCCTGAGGCTATCCGAACCGGCATCCGGCAGACTGATTCCGTGCCTGCCTTCCCCGACATCGCCCTGGCGACGCCCGACGGTCTGCGAATCGAGGCCCTGAGCCTCGAGGACGCGCCTGCGCTCGTCGAGGCCTTCACAGACGACGACCTTCGTCGCTGGCTTCCGGTGCCCGCCCCCGACCCGCTGACGATCGCCGAGCAGTGGTGCACCGTCACCTCGGAGCAGATGCGCGAGAACGGCCACGGCATCGTGCGCGCGATCCGAGTCGAGAGCACGCTCGCCGGCAGCATCGACGCGAAGCGCGTGGACTGGCGGGCGATGACCTGCGAACTGTCGTACTGGACGGCGGCTCCGTTCCGCGGGCGGGGAATCATGCCCCGAGCCGTCAACACCTTCTCGCGCGCCCTGATCCACGAACACGGCTTCGAGCGCGTCGAGCTGCGCATCGCCCCCGGTAACACGGCCTCGCTCCACGCAGCGGAGAAGGCCGGATTCCGCCGCGAGGGCACCGCACGCAACGCCGGCTTCACCGACGACGGGCGCGTCGACCTGGTCATCTGGTCGCGCATCCCGGCAGACCTGCAGGACTAGAGTCGATCGCGTGACACGCGCGCTCCCTGTCTCGACCCCCGGCTGGCGGTCATGGCTGATCTGGGGTGTCGGCGTCGCCGCGTACATGCTCGCGATCACCAACCGCGCCTCGCTGAGCGCCGTCGGCGTCGATGCGGCAGACCGCTTCAGCGCGGATGCCGCGACGTTGTCGCTGTTCGCGGTCGTGCAGCTCGCCGTCTACGGCGGCATGCAGATCCCCATCGGCGTGCTCCTGGACCGGTACGGATCCAGACCCATCATGGCGGTGGGGATGCTGCTGATGGCGGCCGGTCAGCTCGTGATGGCGGTCTCCCCCAGCATCGGCATCGCCCTCATCGCCCGCATGCTCCTCGGCGCCGGCGACGCCGCGATCTTCCCCGCCGTGCTGCGTCTGGTCGCCACCTGGTTCCCTGCCCAGCGCGGTCCGCTCATGGTGCAGCTGACCGGCCTGGTCGGCCAATGCGGGCAGCTTCTCGCACTGATCCCTTTGGCGGCTCTGCTGCACGCGACCTCCTGGTCGATCACGTTCGGAAGCATCGCCGGCCTCGGAGTGCTCTTCGCGATCCTGGTGTGGGCGATCATCCGCAACCACCCGCCGGAGCGGAAGGCCGATGTCTCGGTGGACACCGACACCGGAGCGATCCGGGTCGTGACCTCGGCGATCGACACCGGCACCGGCATCAGGGCCGCCTGGTCGCACCCCGGCACCCGCCTCGCCTTCTGGTCGCACTTCACCACACCGTTCGCGGGGACCGCGTTCCTGCTGCTCTGGGGCATGCCTTTCCTCACCGCGGGTGAGGGGCTCAGCAATGCCGCCGCCGCATCGCTGCTGTCGCTCAACGTCATCGTCGCGATGGCGCTCGGCCCCCTGCTCGGCGAGCTCTCCCGCCGCATCCCCACTCGCCGATCACGTGCACTCGTGATCCCGAGCGTCCTGGTGCAGGTCGTCGCCTGGCTGGCCGTCATCCTGTGGTCGGGGCCAGCACCGATGTGGCTGCTGATCGCCCTGGTCGTCGCGCTCGCCGCAGGCGGCCCCGCATCCATGATCGCCTTCGATCACGCCCGCACGCACAATCCGGCGCACCGTCTCAGCACGGCGACAGGACTCACCAACTCCGGCGGGTTCCTCGCGGCGCTCATCGCGATCTTCCTGATCGGCCTCACCCTCGATCTGCAGGGCGCCGGCACACCCGCGACCTACTCGCTGGAGGCGTTCCGCTGGGCGTTCCTCACCCAGCTCCCGCTCTGGGCGCTCGG
>JAITUD010000154.1 GCA_031286555.1 Microbacterium sp.
GGTGGTCACTGGGTCTCCTCCTTGATGAGGCTGCGCACGTAGAACCAGCTCAGCGCGATCGTGATGGCGAGGACGAAGATCGACATCGCCGCTCCCCCGCCGAAGTCCATGCCGGCGACACCGGTCTTGTAGATGTAAGTGCCGAGCAGGTCGTAGTCGGTCGACTTGGGGCCGGCATCCTGCAGCAGCGTGATCTGCGCGAAGACGCGCAGATCCCAGATCAGGTTCAGCAGCAGCACGATCGCGATCACGGGCTTGAGCACCGGGTACATGATGTGCCGGAAGCGCTGGAAGGCGCCGGCGCCGTCGAGCTGGGCGGCCTCGAGGACCTCGCCGGAGACCTGCGTCAGGCCGGCGTAGGCCGAGAAGGCGACGAACGGCACCGACATCCAGATGATGATGATCGACGCGACGATGAAGAACAGCAGCGGCGAGGTGCCGATCCAGTTGAAGTTCCCGATGTCGACGCCGGGGATGAGATTGATCAGATAGTTGATCACACCGCGACGGCGGTCGAACAGCCAGATCCACACGGTCATCGCGGCGATCACGGGCATGGCCCAGGCGAGCAGCAGCGCGATCTGCAGGATGAAGCGGATGGCTGCGGGGATCTTGGTCATCAGCAGCGCCAGCAGCACGCCGATCACGACGGTGACGAAGGCGGTGACCAGGCAGAACAGCACCGAGCGGAAGGTGACCTCCCAGAACGTCGGGTTCTGGGCGATGGCGATGTAGTTGTCGAACCAGACGAAGTCGGGGGCCTTGCCGCCGAGCTGCTGCATGGCGCCGTACTTCTGGAACGAGGTGACGATCTGCCACCCGACCGGGTACCCCATGCCGAGCACGAGCACGACGACCGCGCCGGTGATGAGTGCGTAGGGGGCCCAGTTCCTACGGCGCGCGACGGTCGGAGGCGCCTGCTTCGGAGGCGCCTGCTTCGGCGCCTGAGTGGGGACTGCGGTGGATGTCATGGAATCGCGAAACCCGTCTCTGGAAGGGGAGATGACGACGGTGCGGGGGCCGGGCGTGCGCCCGGCCCCCGCGAGAGGCATCAGCCGTTGATGATGCCGTTGATCTTGCTGTCGTACTCCTTCGCCAGCGAGGCGGTGTCGCCGCCCTCGGCGATCTTGCCGAAGAACTCCTCAAGGATCTTCTGACCCTCGACGGCGGCCCAGCCCGGCGCGGCCGGGGTCAGCTTGGAGCCCAGGGCCGAGTCGACGAGCGCCTTGGCGAACTGGTCGGTGCCGAGTTCGGCGACGTACTTGGTGTTCGCCGGGCCCAGGCCGTTCTTGGCCAGCAGGGTCTGGTAGTCCTCGGAGAAGATGATGCGCAGCAGCTCCTTGGCGCCGGCCTGCTTGGTGCTCTTCGCCGAGATCGCGATGTTCGAGCCGCCCGCGAAGACCGGGGCGACGGTGCCGGCCTCGACACCCGGGAGCGGGAACACGCCGAAGCTGGCGTCGTTCCACTCGCGCTTCTCGTTGCCCTTGTCGTCGTCGCCCTTGTAGTCGCCGACCGACCAGTGCGCCCAGCCGGGTGCGATGATCGTCGCGGCGGTGGGGGCTGCGCCGTCCTTGTCGTTGTTGATGTTCACCCACGGAGTGGAGTCATCCTCGGTGGAGGGGGCGTTCGAGGCGTTCTTGAACAGCTCCTGGAACTGCTTCAGACCGGTCTGCGTCTTCTCGCTGGACAGCGTGGAGACCCACTTGTCGCCGTCCTTCTCGGCGAGCTCGCCGCCGTTCGCGAAGATCCAGGAGACGCCGTTGCGCCAGTCCTGGCCGCCGATGTAGAAGCCGGACTGTCCGGAGGTCTTCAGCTTGGCGACGTCGGCATTGAACTCCTCGAGCGTCGAGGGGACCTCGAGTCCGGCGGCCTTCCAGATGTCCTTGCGGTAGGTGATGTAGCGCGACCCGAAATAGTAGGGCAGCGCGTACTGCTTGCCGTCGACCGTGCCGACGTCGACGAACGACTTCAGGAGGTCGTCGCCGCCGAGGTCCTGGTAGATGCCGCTCAGGTCGGCGAAGGCACCGGCGGTGGTGAAGGTCGGCGACCAGGTGTTGCCGATCTCGGTGACGTCGGGGGTGTTCTTCGCGTCGGGCAGCTGGTTGGTCAGCTTGGTGAGGGCGTCGGTCCAGTCCTGCTGCTGGATGGTCAGCTCGCCACCGGTGGCCGCCTTGTACTCCTTGACGAGGTAGTCGCGCGCCTCCTGCGGGGTGTCGCCGCCCATGACCCAGAACGTGATGTCCTGGTTCTTGGCGCCCTTGGCGTCGAAGCCGCTGGCAGCGGCGCCTGCGCCGTTGTCGTTGCTCGAGCATCCGGTCAGCGCGATCGCGAGGACGGAGGCCCCCGCGAGTGCGGTCAGCGCGATGCTGCGCTTGCCGTTACGGATCATTCGTGTACTTCCTCTCAGTGCTTCACTGCAGAGTGGGGCGGCTCATCGGGGAGTCGGTCCCGTTGGTGGAGGTTTGTTAGGACAGTAACCTAACAAATTCCCTTCGCGTGTCAAAGGCAGAACGACCGTGAGAAGTAACGTTTCGGATTCGAAGACTGCACGGCGACAGCTCGGGCACCCCATAGGCTCGTGATGTGAGCGCGAGAAGCACCGAGAACGACGCCATCCGCGTCGCCGTCTCGACCGTGATCTTCTCGTTGCGCGCCGCCCCGGACGGTGATCGACTGATGCTGCCGCTGGTGCGCCGCACCCGGGACCCCCACCGCGGCGTCTGGGCGCTTCCCGGCGGCTGGCTCGATGCGGACGAGGATCTCGACGTCGCCGCTTCGCGGACCCTGGCCGAGACGACCGCCCTGACGCCGAGCTATCTCGAACAGCTCTACACGTTCGGCGACGTCGACCGCTCCCCCACCCGGGTCGTCTCGATCGTGTACTGGGCGCTGCTGCGCTCGGATCTGGTCGACACCCAGCGCTCGACGGCCGGTGCACCGGAGAACGTCGAGTGGTTCGACGTGGACGCGCTCCCCGCTCTCGCCTTCGACCATCGGCGCATCGCCGAGTACGCCCTCGACCGGTTGCGCAACAAGGTCGGCTACAGCCGCATCGCCGCAGGTCTGCTGCCCGACGAGTTCACCCTCACCGAGCTGCGCGAGGTGTACGAGGCCGTGCTGGGCCGTCGCCTCGACCCGTCCAACTTCCGCCGCCTGCTGGAGGGCACCGACGAGCTGGTGCCGACCGAGTCGTTCCGCACCGGCAAGCATCGCCCCGCACGGCTGTACCGGCGAGGCCGCGAGGCCTGAGGCCGGCATCCGTCGTGCACCGGCGTCACGCCGATTGCACTTCTGGTCATGTCGACATAATCTGTTCACACAGTAAGTGTCCAAGTGACCAGAAGGTGGCGACCCCGATGCACACCGCACTCCCCCTCCCCGCGCTCGACCCGTCCGTCGACCACGCGCTGCGACTCATTGTCGACGGCGCCTCCACCGAGGAGACCTGCGCGACCGACCTCGCGGCAGGCCCCTGGGACTTCGACTCCCGTCCCGGCTACGGGCCCGGCTCGTCGATGGGCGACGTGATCCCCACCGGAGCACCGCGCCAGGGCGAGCTCCCGCCCGCATACCGGGAGGCATCGGAGGACGAGCTGGACGCCCGCATCCGCGCCGCGAAGCGCACCCTCGGCGACCGGGTCGTCGTGCTCGGGCACTTCTACCAGCGCGAGGAGGTGGTGCGGCACGCCGACTACGTGGGCGACTCGTTCCAGCTCGCACAGGCCGCGCTCGACCGCCCCGAGGCCGAGGCGATCGTGTTCTGCGGGGTGCACTTCATGGCAGAGACCGCCGATCTGCTCTCACGCCCCGATCAGGCCGTCATCCTGCCGAACCTGGCCGCCGGATGCTCGATGGCCGACATGGCCGACATCGACCAGGTCGAGGACTGCTGGGAGCAGCTCGCCGACATCTACGGCCCCCTCGATCAGCCCGATGCCGATGGCCTCGTGCCCGTCGTGCCGGTGACGTACATGAACTCCTCCGCGGCCATCAAGGGTTTCGTCGGCCGCAACGGCGGGATCGTGTGCACCTCCTCGAACGCGAAGACGGTGCTGGAGTGGGCGTTCTCGCGCGGGCACCGGGTGCTGTTCTTCCCCGACCAGCACCTCGGTCGCAACACCGCGAAGGCGATGGGAGTCCCGCTCGAGCAGATGCCGCTGTGGAACCCGCGGAAGCCGCTCGGCGGATCGAGCGCCGACCAACTCGAGGATGCCCGGGTGCTGCTCTGGCACGGCTTCTGCTCGGTGCATCGCCGGTTCACCGTCGGCCAGATCGAGCAGGCACGCGCCGAGCACCCCGGCGTGCGCGTGATCGTGCACCCGGAGTGTCCGATGGAGGTCGTCGACGCCGCGGACGAGGCCGGCTCCACCGCCTACATCCGTCGGGCGATCGAAGAGGCGTCCGAACCGAGCACGTTCGCGATCGGCACCGAGATCAACCTGGTCCGGCGTCTCGCCGCGCAGCATCCGCAGCACGAGATCTTCTGCCTCGACCCGGTGGTCTGCCCGTGCTCGACGATGTACCGCATCCATCCCGGCTACCTCGCCTGGGTGCTCGAGGAGCTCGTCGCAGGGCGCACCGTGAACCGGGTGCAGGTGGCGGACGACGTCGCCGCCCCGGCACGCGTCTCCCTGGAGCGGATGCTGGCCGCGAAGCCGGAGGCGGCGAGCGCATGAGCAACGCCTCCGACCAGTCCCGGGTCGCCGTTCGTCCCGCTCCGGCACCGCACCGAGTGCTCGGGTCGCACTTCGCCCCGCTGCCGCGCCGGGTATCCGGGACGGAGCGCGACCTGAAGCGAGCGATCCGCCGGATACCGGGTCCGCGTGCGACGCGGATGCCGCGCCCCGGACGTCGGAGCGAGACGATCGGCGCCCTGACATGCGTGTGATCGTCGTCGGCAGCGGCATCGCCGGCCTGACCGCGGCGCTGCACGCGCACGAGGCCGGCCATGTGGTGACGCTGGTCGTCAAGGACCTGCTCGGCGGCGGCAGCACGCCGCTCGCCCAGGGCGGGATCGCCGGCCTGTACGGCCCCGGCGACTCCACGGCTCGGCACGCCGCCGACACGCACACCGCCGGCGCCGGGCTGTCGGATCCGCTCGCCGTCGACGTGCTGGTCGCGGATGCCGCGGCACGCATCGTCGAGCTCGCCGAGCGCGGCGTCGCGTTCGACCGCGCACCGGACGGCGAGCTCGCCCGCGGCCGGGAGGCGGCGCACTCGCATCCGCGGATCGCGCACGCGGGCGGTGACGCCACCGGCGCCGCGATCTCCGCGGCCCTGGTCGCGCAGGTGCGCGCCGCGCAGCGAACCCCGTCACGGATGCAGGCAGCGACGACGGATGCAGGCGGACACGCCGCCGATTCGGCCGACATCCGCGCATCCGGCCTGCATCCGTCCCGCGGTATCGACGTTCTCGAGCACGCGTTCCTGACAGATCTCGTGATCGAGGACGGCGGATGCTGCGGCATCCGAGTGCTGCACGACGGACGGGAGCGGATACTGCGCGCGGATGCCGTGATCCTCGCGACCGGCGGAGCCGGGCAGCTGTACCGGCACACGACCAATCCGGCCGGCGCGACCGGCGACGGGATCGCCGCCGCGCTGCGCGCGGGAGCAGCGGTCGCCGACCTGGAGTTCGTGCAGTTCCACCCGACGATGCTCGCCGTGGGCGATCCGTTCCTCGTCTCCGAGGCGGTCCGCGGCGAGGGTGCCGTGCTGCGGGATGCCGCGGAGCGGCGCTTCGCGTTCGACGCGCACCCCGACGGCGAACTCGCCCCGCGCGACGTCGTCGCGAGGGCGATCGCGAGGCAGCAGGCGGCCGACGGCGTGCCGGTGCGACTGGATGCCACGGCTCTCGGGGCCGCACGGCTCGCGGAGCGCTTCCCGACGATCGACAGGGTCGTGCGCGAGCGCGGGCTGGACTGGTCGCGCGCGCCGATCCCGGTGACCCCCGCGGAGCACTACCTGATGGGCGGCATCGCGACCGATGTCGACGGACGCACCTCGATCCCCCGGCTGTTCGCCGTCGGCGAGGCGGCGCGCACCGGTGTGCACGGCGCGAACCGGCTGGCGTCGAACTCGCTGCTCGAGGGGGCGGTGTTCGCGGTGCGGGCGGCGGAGGCACTCGGTTCGGCGGGACGTTTCGTCTCGTCGCTTCACTCCTCGGTCAACGACCGGGCGGCTGACTTCCCGGTCATCGGGCGAGCCGAAGGCGAGTCGAAACACGGAGACGAAACGTCCAGGCCCTTCTCCCGCGACGCGCTGCAGCAGCTGATGTGGGACCGTGTCGGACTGCTCCGCACGGCCGAGGGCCTCGCCGAGGCGCTCGACACGATCCGCGGCTGGCGGGCGCAGCAGCATCTGCCGTTCACCGTCCGCGAGCACGAGGACGCGAACCTGCTGATCGTCACCGAGGCCACCGCGGCCGCCGCCCTCGCCCGGCCGCTGTCGGTCGGCGCGCACTTCCTGGAACCCGCTCTGATCGGAGCCCGATGATCACCCCCGCCACCCTCACCCGCGTCGTCTCCGCCGCTCTTGAGGAGGATGCTCCGTGGGGCGACCTCACCAGCACCTCCCTGATCCCCGCGGACGCCCGC
>JAITUD010000189.1 GCA_031286555.1 Microbacterium sp.
TAGTTGATGAACGCGTGCGCCGCTTCGGGATGCGGCGCACCCTTCGCGATGGCCCAGTTGTCCATCCACAGCTCGGTGGCAGGTGCCCCGAGCACCCACTGCCAGCGCTCCGGGTCGTCCGATTCAGTCATCCCGGTGCGGGCGTCGCCGTTGTAGGTCTGCACCAGCGCATGGGTGGCCTGCGGGATGATCTGCCCGCCGGGGGCCGAGTCGAACGCCGAGACGTGCGGCGCGACCTGCTTCGTCATGAACTTCTCGCAGGCGTCGAGGTCGGACTTCTTCGTGGTGTTCCAGTCGATGCCGTGCGACCAGAAGTACACGCCGCACAGCGGCGCAGGATCGTCCAGAAGGGAGGTCTTGCCGGATGCCTCGTTCTGGGCGGCGTCGATGAAGTCGGCCCACGTGGTCAGCTCGCGCGAGATCACCTTCTTGTCGTAGACGAAGCCGGTGGTGCCCCACGCCTTGCAGATCGAGTAGTCGTTGCCCGGGTCCCAGGCGCGATGGATGAACGCCGGGTTCATCGTGGCGAGGTTCGGGATCAGATCGAGGTTGAGCTTCTCGAGCAGTCCGTTCTGGGCCATGGGCTCGATGAACACGCCGGTGGGCACCACGATGTCGTATCCGGAGGTGCCGCGCGCGGCGACCAGCTTGGCGATCAGCTCTTCGTTGGAGTTGAACGCGTCGACGACGATCTTCGGGCCGGACTGCTTCGTGAACGCGTCCAGCACCTCGGGGTCGTCGTAGTCGCTCCAGGTGTAGATCGACAGCCGGTCTTCAAGTGGACCGCCGCTGGCGGGGGCCGACACGGCCCCCTTCGGCGGTGCGCAGGCGGTGAACAGCATGGTGCCGCCGGCGGCGAGCGCGGTCGCGAGGAACCCACGACGGGTGAGTTCGGAGCGCAGGATGCCGGCGGCGCCGCGGTGCGCGAGCACGCGGACCGGCGGCTGCGCCATCAGGCCGCCGCCTTGGGCAGCGCGATGACGTGCGTCGCGGCGGAGAGCGACTGGTCGTCTGCGAACAGACGCACGTCGTCGGGGCTCCAGGTGCACCGAACGGCGTCGCCGACGGCGACCGCGGGTGCGGTCGGTGCGGGGATGCGCACCAGGAATGCGCGATCGCGGGCGATGTCCACGGCGATCTGCAGGGTCTCTCCGAGGTGCGAGACGCCGAGCACCGTGCCATTGATGCCCGGGCCGTCCGACCCCGCCGGTGCGAGACGCGCGAACTCCGGGCGAATGGCCGCGACGGCCGCGGATCCCGCCTGCGCCTCGGCTCCGCCCCAGCGACCGTGCACGGTGCCGTCGCTGGTGTCGAGGGCCGCGCCGCCGGCGGCCACCACACCGTGCAGGAAGTTCTGCTGGCCGATGAAGGACGCGACGTAGGCGGAGGCCGGCTCGTCGTACACCGCGGACGGAGTGTCGAGCTGCTCGATCCGGCCGGCGCGCATCACAGCGATCCGGTCGCTCATCGACAGCGCCTCGGCCTGGTCGTGGGTGACGAACACGAAGGTGGTTCCGAGCCGAGCCTGAAGCAGCTTCAGCTCGAGCTGCATCTCCTCGCGCAGCTGACGGTCCAGGGCGGCGAGCGGCTCGTCGAGCAGCAGCACGGCGGGGCGGTTGATCAGCGCCCGCGACAGCGCGATGCGCTGCTGCTGGCCGCCGGAGAGCTGGGTGGGCTTCCGGTCGGCGAACCTGCGCAGCTGCACCATGTCCAGCGCTTCGGCGACGCGTTCGCGCTGCTCGGCCTTGGGCACCTTGCGCTGCTGCAGTCCGTAGGCGACGTTCTCGGCGACGGTCATGTGCGGGAACAGGGCGTACGCCTGGAAGACCGTGTTCACCTCGCGCCGATACGGCGGCTCGCCGAGCACGCTGCGGCCGGAGATGCGGATGTCGCCCGCATCCGGGTGCTCGAAACCGGCGATCATCCGCAGGGTGGTGGTCTTGCCGCAGCCGGACGGTCCGAGCAGCGAGAGGAACTCGCCCTGCTCGACGTGCAGCGTCAGGTCGTCGACGGCGGTCGCGTCTCCATACAGCTTCGTGACGCCGGTGATGTCGACGCCGCCTGCCATGGCCCGGGTATCAGCCATTCATCCTCCTCATTGAGAATCTCAGTGGAGGGAGTCTTTCACACCCGAGGGCGCAACGGAAGCGGAAGCAGTTGCGAAATGGTCTCGGAACGACGATATCCGTCGCCGATTGGCCTACTTGCTGTGGAAGTCGAATGCCTTCAGCAATTCGTCGACGGCCTGCTCGCGCTGTTCGCCGCCCTCCTCGAACATGTGCGTGACGTGCGTGCGCAGGTGGTTCTCGAGCAGCAGGCGGTTCAGGGATTCCAGCGAGCGCTGCACGGCGCGGGACTGCGTGATGATGTCCATGCAGTACTCGTCGCTCTCGATCATCCGCGCGATGCCGCGCAGCTGACCTTCGAGGATGCTGGTGCGGTGCAGAGCGCGCTTCTTGATGTCTTCGATCACAGATCGAGGGTACCCGCCGTGGCAGGATGAGGGCATGTCGCGTACTCCGATGGCGCTGCTGTCCGCCGCCGATCAGGAGCGACTCCGCGGCCTGCGCAGGATGAAGGGCGTCGCCCTGGGCGCGCTGCTGGTCATGGCGATCGCGTTCGTGATCGCCTTCGCGCTCGAAGGTCAGCACCCCTGGCTCTCCTACGTGCGCGCCGCGGCCGAGGGCGGCATGGTCGGCGCGCTCGCGGACTGGTTCGCCGTGACGGCGCTGTTCCGGCATCCGCTCGGCCTTCCCATACCGCACACCGCGATCATCCCGAACCGCAAGGACGAGATCGGCCGCAGCCTGGGCGAGTTCGTCGAGACGAACTTCCTGTCCGCAGAGGTGGTGCGCACCAAACTGGAGCAGACCGAGGTCGCGCGCCGGCTCGGCGAGTGGCTGCGCCAGCCGGTCCATGCGGAGCGTGTCGGCGCCGAGGGCGCGACGGTCGCGACCGCAGTGCTGCACGCCCTGAGTGACGACGACGTGCGTGACGTCATCGCCGATCTGGCCCGCCAGAACCTGGTCGATCCGGAGTGGGGGCCGCCGGCGGGCGCCTGGCTGGAGCGCATCGTCGACGCCGGCGCCCACCACGGCGCCGTCGACCTGGCCGTTGACAGCATCTCGACCTGGCTCGACGCGAACGCGCACGCGTTCCAGGGCCTGGTGTCCCGCCGACTGCCGTCCTGGGTGCCCGGAGTCGCGCATCGGCTCGTCGACGACACGGTCTACCGCGAGGCGGTGAAGTTCGCGCACGCTGTGCGGGCCGATCCCCGGCATCCGGCGCGGATCGCGATCGACGGCTACCTGGCCCGTCTGGCCGACCGGCTGCAGCACGATCCGACCATGCGCGCGAAGCTCGAGAACGCGAAGACCGGGCTGTTCGACAGCCCGCGCGTCGCCGCGCTGGCGGCAGAGGCATGGCAGGCCGCGAAGACCGGCCTGATCCGCTCGCTCGACGACCCGCAGAGCGGCCTGCGCACCCGCGCCGCGTCGGCGATCGCCGACATCGGCACGCGGCTGACGACGGATGCTGCGCTGCAGAGCCGCGTGGACGGCTGGGTGACGGATGCCGCGGTCTTCGCCGTCGACCGCTACCGGCACGACATCGCCTCGATCATCACCGACACGATCGAGCGCTGGGACCCCGCCGAGACCACCGAGAAGATCGAGCTGATGGTCGGGCGCGACCTGCAGTACATCCGCCTGAACGGCACGGTGGTCGGAGCCCTCGCCGGAGTGGCGATCTTCACCGTCGCGCACGCCCTGATCCCGGTGTGACTTGCTGTCTGGGGAACCAGACAGTCAGCGGGCGCTGCCCGGCGCGCTGCTCCGGGCACTGTGACACTCTGAGATTCGGATGCGTCATCGGGCATCCGCGTCGAAGGGACTCCTCATGGCACTGTCGCACGATCCGTCCTGGCCCCGCGCCGGCGCCTGGCCCGCCTTCGACGGCGCCCCGACCGATGCCGCGATCCTCGGAGTCCCGGTCTGGCGCACCTCGCTGTCTCCGACCGGGGCGCACGCGACCCCCGCCGCGATCCGCGAGGCCCTCCCCCGGTACAGCGCGACGCTGATGGGCCCGCCCGTCGTCGACCTGAACGAGGCGCTGCGGATCGTCGACGCCGGCGACGTCGTCGAGCCCGACGGCGACGACGGCACCGCGCGCACGGTCGCCCGCGTCGCGGAGCTCGCCGCGGCGAGCCGCCGTGTGATCGCCCTGGGCGGCGACAACTCCCTGACCTACTCTGTCGCGCGCGGAGCGGCCGCGACCGGCCTGATCACCTTCGACGCTCACTTCGACCTGCGCGACGGCGTCTCCAACGGCACCCCGGTGCGCCGCCTCGTCGAGGACGCCCCGGAGGGCGAGCGCATCGACCCGAGACGCATCGTGCAGATCGGCATCGCCGACTACGCGAATTCGGCCGCCTACGCGCAGCGCGCCGCCGACTGGGGCATCCGGGTGATCACGCTCGACGAGCTGCGGGCGCGCGGCATCGCCGATGTCACGGCGGAGGCGCTCGAGATCGCCGGTGCGGGAGCCGATCCCCGCATCCATCTCGACATCGATGTGGACGTGTGCGACCGCTCCGTCGCGCCCGGCTGCCCCGCCAGCGTTCCCGGTGGCCTCGCCGCCTGGGAGCTGCGCGCGCTGACGCGCGCGGTCGGAGCGGATGCCAGAGTCACCAGTGCCGACCTCGCCGAGGTGGATGCCACGGTCGACGCCGAGGATGGCCGCACCGTGCGCCTCGCGGCGCTGTGCGTGCTGGAGCTGCTCGCCGGCCTGGTCTGACCTCAGCGAACCCGCAGCTCCGGCTGCACGAGGACGTGCGCCGACCCCGCCTCGGCGCGTCTCGGCACGACGACGTCCCCGGTCGCCCCCATCAGCAGCTGCAGGACACCGGTGGCGACATCCTCGGGGCGCTGCTCGACGCTGGAGAACCCGAGGGCCTCCGCGGTCGGAGTGTTGTCGAATCCGATCACCGCGATGCGCCGGCCGGCGGCGTTGAGCGCCAGCAGCGCCCCGACGGCGAGCGAATCGCTGACGCACACGAGAGCATCGGCGTCGAAACCTGCGGCGAGCGCCGACTCGACGACGGCTCTTGCGGCGAGGACGCCCTCCTCGGCGACGAGGCGCTCGCCGGCGATCCCGGCCTGCTGCATCGTCCGGCTCCACCCGCGCTCCCGGTCGTCGCCGGTCCCCGACCCCTCCGGCCAGCCGAGGAAGGCGATCCGCGATCCGAAGCCCAGGGCGTGTCGTGTGGCTGCTGCCGTCCCCGCCGCGCCGTCCACGTCGACCCAGAGGTGCGTCGGATCAGCGATGTCGTCGGCGCCCCAGGGGCGACCGAACGACACGAACGGCAGCCCGCGGCGGTCGAGCATGCCGACTCTCGAGTCATCGCGCACCGTGCCGGTGATGATCGCGGCGTCGATCTCGGACGCCTCCCACAGCTCGCCGAGACGCACGACCTCGTCCTCCGGAGTCCGTGCCGCGTACACCAGCATCCGCATCCCGCGCTCGCTGGCCCGCTCGGTGATCGCATGCACGAAGCGATCGAGGATCACTCCGGAGATCCCGCCCACATAGGGGTCGAGGCGGATGCCGATCGCGGAGCTGCGTCGCAGCCGCAGCCGCCGCGCGGCGGCGTGCCTGCGGTAGCCGAGCTCGTCGATCGCATGCAGGACGCGCTCACGGGTTGCGGGGCGCACGATGTCGGGCGTGTTCAGGACGTTCGACACGGTCTGCCGGGAGACCCCCGCCAGCGCCGCGACGTCCTCGACCGTCGGTGTCCTGCCCATCACACCTCCACTGCTCCGTCCGCAGTCTATTTGCGGCAGCCCCGGCACCGCTGGCCGACACCTGGCCTTGACAATGTGCGACGCCGCGGCCTAGCCTGACGAGACAGAATTTGATCGTTCAAATTCATCACAGTCCCGCACCGAACGCAAGACTCTTCAAAGGAGAACAGATCTCATGACACGGAAGATCTCCCGTGCGCTCATCAGCACCGGGGCGCTGCTCGCCGTCGGCGCGCTCACCCTGACCGGCTGCGGCTCCGGTTTCAGCGACAACGGCGGCGGCAGCACCACCGGGGCCGGCGACCTCACCTCCTCGGACAAGCCGCTCACCGTCCTCATCGGCTCGTCCGGTGATGCCGAGACGACCGCCGTGACCGATGCGGTCGCCGCATGGTCGAAGAAGTCCGGCGTGAAGGCGACCGTCACGGCCGCGAGCGACCTGAACCAGCAGCTGTCGCAGGGCTTCGCCGCCGGTACGCCGTCAGATGTGTTCTACCAGTCGACCGACGCGCTGGCCGGATACGCCTCGAACGGCTCGCTGCTCGCCTACGGCGACCAGCTGAAGAACAAGGACGACTTCTACGAGACGCTGAAGAAGTCCTTCACCTACGACGGCAAGTTCTACTGCGCGCCGAAGGACTTCTCCACGCTGCAGCTGATCATCAACACGGACATGTGGCAGAAGGCCGGGCTCACCGACGCCGATGTCCCCACCGACTGGGAGCAGCTCACCTCGGTCGCCAAGAAGCTGACCGCGGACGGGCACGTCGGACTCAGCATGAGCGGCGAGTACGCGCGCGTCGGCGCGTTCATGGTCGCCGACGGCGGGGGCCTGATGAACGCCGACTCGACGAAGGCCACCGCGGACGCACCGGGCAACGTCGAGGCACTCGACTACCTCAAGGGCATGCTGAACAGCGGTGTGATGAAGTTCGCCGCCGACGTCGGTGCCGGCTGGGGCGGCGAGGCCTTCGGCACCCAGAAGGCGGCGATGGTCGTCGAGGGCAACTGGATCACCGGTGCGATGACCAACGACTATCCGGGAGTGAAGTACAAGGTCGTCGAACTGCCCGCCGCGCCCAGCGGCAACAAGGGCACGCTGCAGTTCACGAACTGCTGGGGCATCGCCGCCGACAGCCCCAACCAGAAGGCCGCGCTCGACCTCGTCGAGTACTTGACCGCGACCGACCAGCAGCTCGCCTTCTCGAAGGCATTCGGACCGATGCCGTCGATCCAGTCCGCCGCCGACCAGTGGAAGCAGGACAACCCCGACCTGGTGCCCTTCCTCGAGGGAGCCGCCTACGCGCAGGGCATGCCGACCGCCAAGGGCGCCGCCGACGTCGTGACGGACTTCAACGGGCAGATCGGCTCGCTCGCGACCGCTGACCCGAAGACGATCCTGGACAGCACGCAGAAGAACCTGGAAGCGCTGCTCAAGTAGTCATGTCCACGACCACCGATCGGTCTCGCCGCAGCCTGCGGCGCGGCGAGACCGCATCGGGGTGGCTGTTCACCGCCCCGATGCTGATCATCCTCGCCGTGTTCCTCGTGGTGCCGGTGCTGATGGCGCTGTGGGTCAGCGTCAGCGACTGGGGCGGCCGCGGTTCGCCCTTCGCCGGCTCGGTCAGCTTCGTCGGCCTGAAGAACTACGGAGTCCTCCTGCTCGGCGGGGGGCTCGCAGAGCAGGACTTCGGGATGAGCCTGAAGAACAACGCCTGGTACGTGATCTTCGTCGTCCCCCTGCAGACCGCGCTGAGCCTCTTCCTCGCCGTGCTGGTCAATCGGCAGATCCTCAAGGGGCGCGGCTTCTTCCGCACCGCGTTCTACTTCCCGTCCGTGACCAGCTCCGTCGCGATCACGGTGCTGTTCCTGTTCCTTTTCTCGACCACGGGCGCCGTGAACGCGGCGCTGGGATGGCTGGGCATCAACGGGCCGAACTGGTTCAACGACCCGTCCGGCGTGCTGCACTTCGGCGCCACGAGCGGCCCCGCCGCGCTGACGCAGAACTCGTTCCTCGGTGTGTCCTTCTGGGACTGGATCGGCGGGCCGAGCGTCGCGATGTGCGTGTACATCATCATGGCGGTCTTCACCACGAGCGGAACCTTCATGCTGCTGTTCATCGCCGCGCTGCAGAACCTGTCCGGCGACGTGCAGGAGGCCGCCATGGTCGACGGCGCGAACGGCTGGCAGCGGTTCTGGAAGATCACCCTCCCCCAGCTGCGGCCGACTCTCTTCACCGTGCTCACGCTCGGACTCATCGGCTGCTGGCAGATCTTCGACCAGATCTACACCGGCAGCCGTGGCCAGCCCGCCAAGACGACGCTCACCCCCGCGTACCAGTCGTACAAGTCGTCCTTCATCGATCAGAACTGGGGCCAGGGCGCTGCGATCGCCTTCATCCTGTTCGTGATCATCATCTTCTTCACGCTCCTGCAGCGGTCCGTGCTGCGCGAGCGGAAGGTGTCGCGGCGACGCACCCGCCCCTACGAGGCGGCCGCGCGCGAAGCCGCCGCCCGAAAGGCGTCTGCGCAGGAAGCCGCACAGGAGATCGCCGCAGAGGAGGCGACCCGATGACCACCACCGAGACGCGCACCGACACGCGTTCCGATGCGCCCGCCGGCATCCGCCGCCGCTCGAACGCGCGGATCGCCTCGACGTCGCTGTTCTACGCGCTGCTGATCGTGCTCGCGATCATCTACATCTACCCGTTCCTCATCCAGATCGCGACCAGTTTCAAGACCGATCCGGAGGCAGCGGCCAACCCGCTCGCGCTCGTCCCGCAGACGTTCACCACCGCGGCGTACGAGCTGCTGTTCCTGCGCAGCGACTTCCCCACCTGGTTCCGCAACTCCGTGATCGTCACGATCTTCGTGACGATCGGCCGCGTGTTCTTCGACTCGCTCGCCGGCTATGCGCTCGCCAGGCTGCACTTCCGCGGACGCGGAATCGTGTTCGCCGGCCTCGTCGCGGTCATGAGCGTGCCCATGGTGGTGCTGCTCATCCCGAAGTTCCTCGTCGTCAAGCAGCTCGGCATCTACGACTCGTACGCGGGCATGATCCTGCCGCTGCTGGTCGACGCGGCCGGTGTATTCATCATGAAGAACTTCTTCGAGTCGATCCCGGCATCCGTCGAGGAGCAGGCCCGCATCGACGGTGCCGGCACCTTCCGGGTGTTCTGGTCGGTCGTGCTGCCGATGGCGCGCCCCGCGCTGATCACGATCATCATCCTGTCGTTCCAAGGATCGTGGAACGAGCTGGCGCACTTCATCATCTCCACGCAGTCCCCCGACCTGACCACCCTCACCAAGGGCGTCGCGCAGCTCGCGAACGGTCAGCTCAGTCAGGGCAAGCAGTATCCGCTCAAGCTCGCAGCCGCGATCATCATGACCATCCCGGTCGCGGTGATGTTCTTCATCTTCCAGAAGCGGATCATGAACAACAGCGAGGGGGCCGTGAAGGAATGACCGCCGACGCACCCACGATCCTCGCGACCTGCGGCGGCATGGTCGACGGCGGGTGGCAGGACACCGCCTACGGCCCGCTGCTGCGGTACGCGATCGAACTCGCCGGAGTCACCGGCCGAGCCCCGCGCGTCGCACACGTGAACACCGCCGGCGGCGACCCCCGGTTCGTCGAGGGCGCCGAGCTCGAGGCAGCACGTGAGGCGGGCGTGGAGGCGAGCCACATCCGGCTCTTCCCGCATCCGAATCATGCGCGCCTCGCCGACCACGTGCTCAGCAGGGACGTGATCTGGGTCAGCGGCGGCAGCGTCCTGAACCTTCTGGTGCTGTGGCGGGCGCACGGCCTCGACGAGCTCTTCCGGCAGGCCTGGCGGTCAGGCGTGGTGCTCGCCGGAGGGTCGGCCGGCGGCCTGTGCTGGCACAGCGGCGGCACGACCACATCCTTCGGCCCGGAGGCGACGGTGATCGCGGACGGGCTTCGGATGCTGCCCGCCTCGTTCAGCCCCCATCATGACTCCCAGCCGTCCCGCCGTCCGGTGTTCCGCGACGCGATCGTGTCCGGCGAGATCCCCGCGGGACACGGCGTCGAGGAAGGCGTCGGCCTGTTGTACCGCGGCGTCGACCTCACCGAGGTCGTCGCCGATCGCCCGGACGCCGCGGCGTGGGCGTTCGACGAGACCGGCGCCGAACGGCGTCTGCCCGCACGTCTGCTGCCCTGACCGGCGCACACACCACCCACTCCCGGAGGAGCTGACCAGGACATGTCCGACACCATCCCACCCCTGCAGCCGCTGCTGAACGACGCGGTGATCGTGCTCCGCGCACCCACCCAGGCCTGGTCGGACTCGTCCGGCTCGATCGGCACGGCGCCTGTGCACGGCGTGTATCACGGCGACGTCCGGCATGTGCGCGAGATCTCCGTCAGCGTGCAGGGCACGGAACTGGAATCCATCTCCTGCTCGTCGACGGCACCGGACGCGGCGACGTTCACCGATGTGCTGCGCGGCATCGACGATGAGCAGGCCGACCCCAAGGTGCGGCTGGATCGAGAGCATCGAGTGGCCGCGGGCGTCTTCTCCGAGCGGATCACGCTGTCATCGGCTCGGGAGACGCCGATCCGCACCGTCATCGGCGTGCGGGTCGTGCCGGACTTCGCACCGCTGCAGCGGGTGAAGGCCGGGCTGCCCGGAACCGCGGCATGGACGTGGGACGGCTCCCAGGTCCGCGCCGGCGGGGCGTCCTTCACCCTGCAGGCGAACGATGCAGAGGTCTCCGCCGACGATGCCGCGCTGACGCTGCGCTGGCCGGTCGAGATCCCTCCGCGCGGCAGGGTGTCGCTCTCCTGGGGCTTCGAGTTGGCCGACCCCTCCCTGGTCGTGACCGCCCCCGCCTCCGCGAGGCCGGCCCGCGTCCCTGCCTCGGCTGATCCCCGCATGGCGCGCTGGCTGCGCCGCGCCGCCGGCGACCTCGACGCCCTGCGCCTCGCGACGCCGGATGCCGCCGACGACGCGTTCTATGCGGCGGGAGCGCCGTGGTTCTTCACCCTGTTCGGTCGGGACTCGATCTGGGCCGCGCGCCTGGCGATCGCACTCGATCCCGGCGTCGCGAGCTCGACCCTGCGGGTCCTCGCCCGCCTGCAGGGCACGAAGAAGGATGTCGCGACGGCGGAGGCTCCTGGCAAGATCCCGCACGAGCTGCGCAGCGGGGCGCTCTCCCTCCCCAACGAGGGAGTCCACCTCCCACCCCTCTACTACGGCACGGTCGACGCGACTCCCCTGTGGGTGTGCCTGCTCGCCGACGCGCGGGAGGCCGGGATGCCGGAGCACGAGGTCCGGGCCCTGCTGCCCAGCCTGCGTGCCGCGCTGGAATGGATGACCGTCCACGGCGACGCCTCCGGAAGCGGTTTCATCGACTACGTCGACGAGACGGGCCACGGTCTGGCGAACCAGGGCTGGAAGGACTCCGGCGACTCCATCCAGTGGCGCGACGGGCGACTCGCCGACGGGCCGATCGCCCTCTGCGAGGTCCAGGGATACGCCTTCGAGGCCGCGATGCGCGGCGCTGACCTTCTCGATGCCCTCGGCGAGGACGGCGCCGCGGAACTGCGGACCTGGGCCGCCGACCTGCGCTCGCGGTTCCGCGCGGCGTACTGGGTGGACACGGCGGAGGGCCGCTATCCCGCGATCGCCCTCGACGCCCACGGCGCCGCCGTCGACACGCTGACGAGCAACATCGGGCACCTGATCGGGACCGGCATCCTCGACCCCGAGGAGGAGCGCCTCTGCGCGGAGCTGCTGGTCGCCCCGTCGATGTCGAGCGGGTACGGCATCCGGACGCTGTCCACCGACGCGGCCGGGTTCTGGCCGCTGAGCTACCACGGCGGAAGCGTCTGGGCGCACGACACGGCGATCGCCGTGCACGGGATGCTGCGCGCCGGGCTGACCGCCGAGGCCGGTGTCATCGCACGGCAGCTCGTCGATCTCGCCGAGGGATTCGACTACCGGGTGCCCGAGCTGCACGCCGGAGACGCGCGGATTCCCGACGGCGCGCCGGTGCCGTATCCGGCCGCCTGCCGCCCGCAGGCCTGGTCGGCCGCGGCGGCTGTCGTCTGCGCGCAGGCCCTGGCCGGATAAGGCGTTCAGCCGGCGAGCGCCTCCGCGATGGGGCGCTCGCCGTCGTTGAACCGGATCGTGCGCCGGATGGTCGCGGGCTCGACGAGCACCTGGGCGATGACCTGGGCGACGTTCGCCCTGGACACCTGTGCAGAGGTCTCGGCCTCGGCGTCGATCAGGCCGGTGCCCTCGCCCAGTGTGAGACTGCTCGGGCCCAGCACCGTCCAGTCCAGCGAGGTCGCGCGCAGGTACTCGTCGGCTGCGGCCTTCGCCTCGGCGTACGCGTGGAACGAGTTGCCCGCGGGCACGCCGTGATCCGGCGACGATCCGAAGTACGAGACCATGACGTAGCGCCGCACGCCGGCATCCTTCGCGGCATCCATCGATCGCACCGCGGCCTCGAAGTCGACGGCACGAGTGCGTTCCGGCGAGCCGCCTCCGGCCCCGGCCGACCAGACGACCGCGTCGTGCCCGGCGAACAGCCGGGCGAACGAGGCACGGTCCTCGTGCTCGAGGTCGAACACGACGGGTTCGGCGCCGGTGAGCCGCACCTCGGCCGCGTGGGCCGGGTTGCGGATCACCGCCGTGACCTCGTCACCGCGGGAGACGAGGAGAGGAGCGAGCAGAAGGGCGACCTTGCCGTGGCCGCCGACGATCAGGATCCGAGCCATGCCTCCACGCTACGCCCGGAACCGTGCTGTGGCGCCGGTCGGTCGGCGGCATCCGCGCGCGGCACTTCCCCGCCCGCGCCGCACTTCCGCACGAGTCAGAGCCACCACGCCGGCTGAGACCGGCAGCGCGAGCAGGGCTCGGGGCGGGCACTTCAGAGCGCCGCGACGCCGTCCTTCCAGACCTGCTTCACGAGCGGCACGCCCGGCCGGTAGGCCAGGTGCA
>JAITUD010000245.1 GCA_031286555.1 Microbacterium sp.
GCCGTCGCGCTGGGACAGGACCGCACCGACCGCCTCGACCTGAAGATCGCCTCGGCGGCGATCAGCGAGATGCGCGATGCGTTCCGACTGTTCCAGCCGCTCAACGGCGTGCCCAAGGCGACGATCTTCGGCTCCGCGCGCACCACCACGGACGACCCGCTCTACAGCCAGGCGCATGACGTCGCGGGTCTCCTGTCGAAGGCCGGCTGGATGGTCGTCACCGGTGCGGGCCCCGGAATCATGCAGGCGGCTGCGGAGGGTGCGGGGCGGCAGATGTCGATCGGCGTCTCGATCCGGCTGCCCTTCGAGGAGAAGGCGAACGCGGTCGTCGCCGAGGACTCGCACCTCGTCTCGATGAAGTACTTCTTCACGCGGAAGCTCATGCTCATCAAGGAGTCACGCGGATTCGTCTGCCTGCCCGGCGGGTTCGGCACGATGGACGAGATGTTCGAGCTGCTCACCCTGCAGCAGACCGGCAAGGCCGAACCCGTGCCGATCGTGCTGCTGGACGAGCCGGGCGGGGCCTTCTGGCACGGACTGAAGACCTTCGTCGACGGCAGCCTCGCGGCCGGCGGCTACATCTCCGCCGACGATCTGGATCGTGTGCTGATCACGGACTCGGTCGAGGCCGCATCCCGAGAGATCCTCGACTTCTGGCGCAACTACGACTCGCTGCGCTGGGTCGGCGACCAGCTGGTGCTGCGCCTGCACAACGACCCGACGGATGCCGAGATCGAGGCCCTCAACGAGCAGTTCGGCGACCTGCTGCTTCGTGGCCGCATCGAGCGCACCGAGCCGCTCGCCCCGGAGCGCGCAGACCACGACGCGGTCGACCTGCCGCGGCTCGTGCTGGCGCTGAACCAGTACAGGGTCGGATCGCTGCACAGGCTGATCCGCGCGATCAACGCGCTGCCCTCGGCGGGCTGAAAGCCATCACGTCCCGGCGAGCTGCTCGATGCGATCCGCGGCGACGGCCGCACCGCGCTCCGCGCGCAGGCGCTCGCCGATGCGGGCGGCGGATGCCGCGATGCGCGCATCCGCGAGCAGCCCGGTGATCGCGTGCTGCAGCTCGGGCGCCAGCGCCGAGCGGGGCAGGGACCGTCCGGCGCCCTGGGACTCGACGATCCGGCCGATCATCGGCTGATCGGACGCCCTGGTCATCGGCAGCACCAGAAGCGGTACGCCATGGGCCAGGGCCGAGAGCGTCGTGGAGTGCCCGCCGTGCCCGATCACGAGCGCCGCGTGCGGCAGGATCTCGTCGTGCGACGATCTGCCGCGCACCTCGACGTTCGGCGGGATGTCGCTGCGCAGCGGAGTCTGCGGCATCGATCTGGTCACCACGGCGCGCACCGGCAGGCTTCCGAGCGCGCCGATGACCCGGGCGTAGACGCCGTCCTGCCCGCGCTGCCAGACGCTGCTGAGGCTGACCAGAACGAGCGGCTGCTCCGTGGCGGGTCGCGACGACGGCGCGCTCCCGCGCTCGGTGGTGCCGGTCCACTCGAATCCGAGCGTGTTCTCCGTGTCGGTGAGCGGATCGAGTTCCCGATCGGTGAGCAGCAGCCGGGCATCCGCCGCTCCCCACACCGCGGCGGGGCTCAGCCCGACCGGCCCGAGGACCGGGCCGGCGGGGCCGCGCGACATCCGGCCGCCCCAGAGCGCGCCGAACGAGTGGAACAGCACGGCCGTCCGCACGCCGAGCCGCGTGGCCTCGCGTATCGACGCGATCATGATGCCGTCGATCGCGACGACATCCGGATGCCGCTGGGCGATCGCCTGCCGCACCTGCCTCGCGATGGTCCGGCTCATGCCCATCCTGGCCATGTCCGACATCTGCGCCACCCCGTTCGTCGCGAGGCCCGGCTGATGCCCCAGGAGCGCGGGCAGCGGCACGGGTTCCACTCCGGGATGCCGGGGGAGCAGCCCGGCGAACGCGACTCGGTGCCCTCGCGTCACGAGCTCACGCGCGACGGCGGTCACCGGCGGCACGTTGCCTCCGGCGTCGGCCCCGATGAAGAGGATGTCCAACGGCGTCACGGGTGGTCCGATCTCGTTCCCAGGGCGGATGCGGGCGGCATCCGGAGAGATCCGTTGCGCTCAGGCTAGACCCGCGGTGCGTGCCCGACAAGCGCAGGATTCCGGGGGGAGTGGCATCATGAGTGCGTGACGCATTCCGCGGAAGTGACCTGGAGTCTCGACGGCATCGACATGTACGGCACGTTCACCGCGCCGGACGGCGATGGACCCCATCCGGCCGTGGTGATGGTCGCGGGGAGCGGTCCGACCGATCGCGACTGGACGTCCCCGCTGCTGCCGGGCGGCAACGGCAGCGCCGCACTGCTCGCCGAGGCGTTCGCGGAGGCGGGCATCGCCTCGCTGCGCTACGACAAGCGCGCTTCCGGACCGCACGTGAGAGAGAACCTGCCCGCGCTGGTCGGGCGCATCAGCATGCAGTCGCACCTCGACGAGCTCGCCGCCGCGACGCGAGCGCTCGCCGCGCAGGAGGGCGTCGACGCCGCCCGGATCGTCGGGCTCGGCAACAGCGAGGGCTGCCTGCACGTGCTGCACCACGCGAACAGCGATCTGCGGCCCGCCTTCGCCGGTGTCGTGCTCGCCGCCCCGCCGGGGCGCAGCATCGGTGCGGTGCTGCTGACGCAGCTGCGCACGCAGCTGGGCATGGTGCCGGGTGGCGAAGAGCTGTTCCCCCTCGTCGAGCAGGCCGCCGCACGCTACAGCGCGGGGGAGCCGATGGCGCCGGATGCCCGGCTGCCCGAGCCCGTGCGGATGGTGCTGGCCGGCTTCGAGACCCCGGCGAACCTGCCGTTCGCCCGTGAGCTCTGGTCGGAGGACGCCACGATGGCGCTGCGCGAGGTGCGGGTTCCGGTGCTGGTCGTTATCGGACGCCGGGACGTGCAGGTCGACGCCGAGCTCGACGGCGGTCCGTTGCAGGCCGCTGCGCGGGGCATGACGAATGTGACCTTCGCGTTCCCCGAGCACGCGAACCACGTGCTCAAGGAGGACGTCCGCCCACCCGAGGAGCGCACCGCCGCACCCGGCGCGGGCTACAACGAGCCCGGAACCCGCCTCGACCCCGAGGCGCTGGACACGATCCTCACCTGGCTGCGCGGCGTCAGCTGAGCCCGGCGGCGAAGCCCGCCCGGTCCACAGGTCGTCCGAGGATGCGCTCCGCGGCTCGATGGCCCGACGCGTAGGCGCCGCCGACAGTGGCCGGCTCGTCGCCCCAGGTCGCCTCGCCGGCGAAGTGCAGCACGCCGCCCACCGGGCCAGCGAGCGCATCGTGGTCCGCATGCGACGAACCGGTCGCGAGGTAGGAGTACGACCCGTGCGAGTACGGGTCCTCGCCCCAACGCGTGATCCAGTGCGCGGCCGGCTCCGGAACGCCAGCGCCGTAGAGGGCGCGCAGCGCACCGAGCACGTCGGCGATGATCCCGGCGTCCGACACGTCCTGCAGGTGCCGGCCCAGTGGGCCGGCGGCGAAGGTGAGCAGCATCGGCTGCCCGCTGATCGCCGAGATGTCGTACCAGGAGTGCCACAGCTCGCCCGCCTCGCCCAGGGCGCGGATCGCATAGCTGCCCTCGTCCCAGAAACGCTCCGGGAACTGCAGGAAGATCTTGTTGAACACGCCCATTCCGAGCCTGGTCAGCGGACCCGTGATCTCCTCCGGCAGCGGCGGGTCGAACGCGATCGCCCCGGCCCTCAGCACGCCGAGCGGCACGGTCACGACGACGGATGCCGCATGGTGCTCGCCTGCGGGAGTGGTGACCCGCACGCCGTCCGCGGTGCGGACGACCGCGGTCACCGGCTCGGACAACCGCACGTCGAGGCCGGTGGCGATGCGGTTCGGCAGTTCGTCGTAGCCGCGGGGGAAGACCACCTCGTCGCCCTCGATCGCGTCCTCGTCCAGACCGTGCGCGTCGAGGTCGCCGATCCACGCTCCGCACTGCTCCTCGACCCGGTGCCGGAAGAACTCGCGGATCTCGTCGATGCGCTCAGGCTCGAGCCCGGACCGGTCCAGCACCCGTTCGGTCACGTCGAGGTAGGTGTCTCCGGGGGAGGAGCCCGCGATCTCGTCGAGCAGCGCGGCGTCAGCGCGGGCGACGTCCGCCACCCACTGCGCGCTCGCCGCGGCATCCATCCGCCGCCCGTCGCCGTCGAAGTCCTCGATCGGTCGGCCACCGGCCTGGAAGCTGCCCACGGTGAACTCGATCGTCGGCACGCCGAGCGCCTGTGCGAGGTCCCAGAGCGGGGAACCGGCGATGCCGTGGATCCAGGACGCACCGAGGTCGACGGGGAAGCCCGCGTCGCGGTCGGTGTGCATCCGCCCGCCGATCCGGTCGCGCGCCTCCAGCACGACGACGCGCTGTCCGGCATCCTGCAGCATCCGTGCGCAGGTGGTGCCGGCCATGCCGGCGCCGATCACGATCGTGTCGTGCCGAGTGGGGGCCGCATCGGGGAGAACCATGCCGCACAGTATGCGGGCAGCGGCATGCATACGTCCAGGGCGCGGAATCCTCCCCGGCCCCGGGTTCCGGTATCCTGGACGGATGCCCGCGGCGAACCTGACCGCGGTGAGAGCTTAATAGGGAGGCCGTCATGGACATCGAACTCGGACTGCTGCGCGGTATCGAGAAGGAGAAGGCGATCCCCTTCGATGAACTCGTCGAGATCATCGAGCAGGCGATTCTCACGGCCTACCTGAAGAACGCCTCGTCTGAGGGCGACGAGACCACCGAGGGCGTTCGCGTGCACCTCGACCGCAAGTCCGGTCACGTCGCCGTGCTGCAGCCCGTCCTCGACGAGGAGGGTGCGGTCATCGGCGAGGAGGAGACCACTCCCGACGACTTCGGCCGCATCGCCGCCTTCGCCGCCAAGCAGGTCATCAGCCAGCGTCTGCGCGACATCGCCGACGACGCCGTGCTCGGCGAGTTCCGCGGCAAGGAGGGCGACATCGTCGCCGGCGTCATCCAGCAGGGACCGAACCCGCGGATGATCCACGTCGACCTCGGCTCGGTCGAGGGCATCCTGCCCCCCGAGGAGCAGGTGCCCGGCGAGGAGTACACGCACGGCTCGCGGCTGCGCGTCTACGTGACGAGCGTGGCCAAGGGCACCAAGGGCCCGCAGATCACCGTGTCGCGCACCCACCCCGGCCTGGTGCGCAAGCTGTTCGCGCTCGAGGTCCCCGAGATCGCCGCCGGTCTGGTCGAGATCGTCTCGCTGGCCCGTGAGGCCGGCCACCGTACGAAGATCGCGGTGAAGGCGAACGACCCGTCGATCAACGCCAAGGGCGCCTGCATCGGCGAGCTCGGTCGTCGCGTGCGCGCGGTCACCGAGGAGCTCTCGGGGGAGAAGATCGATATCGTCGACCACAACCCCGACCTCGCGACGTTCGTCGCGAACGCGCTCTCGCCGGCCAAGGTCACCAGCGCCTTCGTGCTGGACGCCAGCACCAAGGCCGTCCGGGCGCTCGTCCCCGACTACCAGCTGTCCCTCGCGATCGGCAAGGAGGGGCAGAACGCCCGCCTCGCCGCGAAGCTCACCGGCGCGAAGATCGACATCCAGCCCGACAGCGTCATGGACTGACCCCGGCGCGGGGGAACGGATACCCGAGGCCGAGGTGTAGGATGGAACCTGTACGAACGTGTGTCGGTTGCCGCGAACGTGCCTCTCGATCCACCCTGATCAGGGTGGTTGCCCGGAATGGTGAACTCGTCCTAGACGAGCGCGCTGTGCTGAGCGGGAGAGGGGCGTGGCTGCATCCGACGCGGGAATGCATGGATGCCGCGCAGCGGCGCCGCGCCTTTCCACGTGCACTGCGTGTGTCCGGATCTCTGGAGCTCTCCGAGGCCGACGCGCGGACCATCGAACAGCACCGCCAGAGAAACAAAGGCTGAACGGCTATGGAAACAAAGTGAACGGCTCGAAATGAGACCCGTCCGCGACTAGTGGTCTGCCCTGCCTGGGCGGACCGACCCAGACAGGAGAATTGTGGCTGCCAAACCACGTGTGCACGAGATCGCCGCTGAACTCGGCGTCGACAGCAAGTTCGCTCTCGCGAAGCTCAAGGAGCTCGGCGAGTTCGTGAAGAGCCCGTCCTCGACCATCGAGCCGCCGGTGGCGCGCAAGCTGCGCGCGGCGATCGAGGCCGACCCGACCGCCAAGCCGGCCGAGGCCAAGCCCGAGACGAAGTCCGCCCCGAAGCCTGCTGCTCCGGGTGCGAAGAGCGCCCCGAAGCCGGGCCCGAAGCCCGGTCCCGCCAAGCCCGCGGCTCCGGCCAAGCCCGCGCCCGAGGCTCCGGCTCCGGCCGCCGAGCAGGCCGCTCCGGCCGCACCCGCGGCTCCGGCATCCGAGGCGCCCAAGCCGGGCGGCAGCGCACCCAAGCCGGGTGGCGCGCCCAAGCCCGGTGCCGCTCCGAAGGGTGGCGGCGCCCCGAAGCCGGGCGCTCCGCGCCCCGGCAACAACCCGTTCTCGTCCGCGCAGGGCATGGGGCAGCGTCCCGCAGGCCCGCGTCCGGGCAACAACCCGTTCGCCTCTGCGCAGGGCATGGGCCAGCGACCGACCCCGGGCAACATCCCGCGGCCGCAGGCCCCCCGTCCCGGTTCGCCGCGCGTCGGCGGCCCCCGTCCGGCCGGTGCCGGTCGTCCCGGTGGCGCACGCGGCGGTCAGGGCGGTCGTCCCGGTGCACCGTTCCAGCAGCGCTCCGGCGGTCCGGGTCGTCCCGGCGGTCCCGGTGCGGGTGCAGGCGCCGGTGGTGGCTTCCAGCGTCCGGGCGGCGGCTTCGCCGGTCGTCCCGGTGGTGGTGGCGGTCGTGGCCGCGGCCCCGGCGGTGGCACCGCCGGTGCGTTCGGCAAGGGCGGCGGCAAGAGCAAGCAGCGCAAGTCGCGGCGGGCGAAGCGGCAAGAGTTCGAGATGCGGTCGGCGCCGGTCGTCGGCGGCGTCAACGTCCAGAAGGGCAACGGCGAGATCATCCGTCTGCGCCGCGGCGCATCGATCGCCGACTTCGCGGACAAGCTCGAGGCCCTGAGGGGTTACACCGTCCAGCCCGGCACGCTCGTCACCATCCTGTTCAACCTGGGTGAGATGGCGACCGCGACCGAGTCGCTCGACGAGGCCACCTTCGAGGTCCTCGGCGAGGAGCTGGGCTACAAGGTGCAGATCGTCTCGCCCGAGGACGAGGACAAGGAGCTCCTGGAGGGCTTCGGTCTCGACCTCGAGGCCGAGCTGGAGGCCGAGAGCGAGGACGACCTCGAGATCCGTCCTCCGGTGGTCACCGTCATGGGTCACGTCGACCACGGTAAGACCCGACTGCTCGACGCGATCCGTCAGACCAACGTCATCGACGGCGAGGCCGGCGGCATCACCCAGCACATCGGTGCGTACCAGATCTGGACCGAGCACGAGGGCAACGAGCGTGCGATCACCTTCATCGACACCCCGGGTCACGAGGCGTTCACCGCCATGCGCGCCCGTGGTGCGCAGGTGACCGACATCGCGATCCTGGTGGTCGCCGCCGACGACGGCATCATGCCGCAGACGGTGGAGGCGCTGAACCACGCCCAGGCGGCCGAGGTGCCGATCGTGGTCGCGGTGAACAAGGTCGACAAGCCCGAGGCCAACCCGGCCAAGGTGCGCCAGCAGCTGACCGAGTACGGTCTGGTCGCCGAGGAGTACGGCGGCGACGTCATGTTCGTGGACGTGTCGGCTCGCGCCGGCACCGGCATCCAGGAGCTGCTCGACGCGGTGCTGCTGACCGCTGACGCGGGTCTGGACCTCACGGCGAACCCGAACAAGGCCGCCCGTGGTGTCGCCATCGAGGCGAAGCTGGACAAGGGCCGCGGCTCCGTCGCGACCGTGCTGATCCAGTCCGGAACGCTGCACGTCGGCGATGCGATCGTCGCCGGCACGGCATACGGCCGCGTCCGCGCGATGCTCGACGAGAACGGCGACGCGGTCGAGGCCGCTGCGCCCTCGCGTCCGGTGCAGGTGCAGGGTCTGAACTCGGTGCCCCGCGCCGGCGACGTGTTCATCGTCACCGACGAGGACCGCATGGCCCGCCAGATCGCTGAGAAGCGTGAGGCCGTCGAGCGCAACGCCCAGCTGGCCAAGGCCCGCAAGCGCATCTCGCTCGAGGACTTCACCCGCGCGCTCGAAGAGGGCAAGGTCGAGACGCTCAACCTCATCATCAAGGGCGACGTGTCCGGTGCCGTCGAGGCGCTGGAGGAGTCGCTCCTCAAGATCGAGGTCGACGACTCGGTGCAGCTGCGGATCATCCACCGCGGTGTCGGCGCCGTCACGGAGTCGGATGTGAACCTGGCGACGATCGACAACGCGATCGTCATCGGCTTCAACGTCCGCCCCGACGCGAAGGCTCGCGAGGCGGCGTCCCGCGAGGGCGTGGACATCCGCTTCTACTCGGTGATCTACAACGCGATCGACGAGATCGAGAGCTCGCTCAAGGGCATGCTCAAGCCGGAGTTCGAAGAGGTCCAGTCGGGTGTCGCCGAGATCCGCGAGGTGTTCCGCTCCTCGAAGTTCGGCAACATCGCCGGTGTCATCGTCCGCTCCGGAACGATCACGCGCAACGCCAAGGCGCGCGTCATCCGAGACGGCGTCGTGCTCGCCGATGGCCTGGCCATCGAGTCGCTGCGCCGCTTCAAGGACGACGTCACCGAGGTGCGCACCGACTTCGAGGCCGGTATCGGCCTCGGCAAGTACAACGACATCCAGATCGGCGACGAGATCGAGACCATCGAGATGGTCGAGAAGCCGCGCGGCTGATCGAGTCCGTACGATGTGAGGGGCGCCTGCGGGCGCCCCTCATTCGTCACACAGGGGAGTAGAGAACATGGCTGGCGAACGACAGGCACGGCTCGCGGACCGCATCCGCGTCATCCTCGCCGAGCGGCTGGAGAAGGGGCTGCGCGACCCGCGCCTCGGTTTCGTGACGATCACCGACGTGCGCGTCTCGGGCGACCTCCAGCACGCCTCGGTGTTCTACACCGTGCTCGGCACCGAGGAGGAGCGCGTCGCCAGCGGTGCAGCGCTGACCTCGGCCACCGGGATGCTGCGCAGCGAGGTGGGTCGTCAGCTGAGCACCCGTCTGGTGCCGACGCTGGAGTTCATCCCGGATGCGCTGCCCGAGACCGCCGATCACATCGGCGCTCTGCTGCGCGAAGCGCAGGAGCGCGACGCCGAGGTGGCGAAGCTGGCTTCGACGGCCACGCACGCGGGCGACGCCGACCCGTATCGGGCGGATGACGAGGACGACGCCTCGTAACACGGACGCCCGATTCCACGGGGGCATGCGATTAGTTTGTAATCGGTGCTAACATTTTGCCCACGCGATCAGCGTTGTGATCGGAGGGCGATGTGGCCACGGTTTTCGCAGTACCCAGGAACGTCCGCGCAGCGATGACGGCGGGGCAGCCCGCCTCGCATCCGACGATCGCACCTCATGTGCATGCGCAGCTCGTC
>JAITUD010000264.1 GCA_031286555.1 Microbacterium sp.
TGGGGTCCGAAGCTGGGCTCGGAGTGGGGCGCAGAGCCGGGCGCCGGCGTCGACCAGACGTGACGCGCTCGGGAGTGCCGTAGCCGATCAGCACGTTGCCCGAGCCGGCTTGCTCCTCCTGTCGGTGAGCCTCGAGGAGAGCGGCGTCGGAGCGCCCTTCGTCTCGCTCCGCTCGCTCAGGACCCGAGGGTGCAGGATCCGCGGGGGCAGCATCCGAGTTGGCAGCATCCGAGGGCGCAGGGGCCCCGGCATCCGCGACCTCCAGCACCGGCGCGCCCACGGCGATCGTCTCGCCCTCGGCGCCGTGCAGAGCGGTGACCACACCCGCGAACGGTGTCGGCAGCTCCACCACGCTCTTCGCGGTCTCGACCTCGGCGATCGGCTGGTCGACCGTGACGGTGTCGCCGACGGCGACCAGCCACTGCACGAGGCCGGCCTCGGTGAGCCCCTCACCGAGATCGGGCAGTCGGAACACGCGCGCGGTTGCCACGCTCATCGCTCGTCATCCCAGTGCAGGCTGTCGATCGCGTCGAGCACGCGGTCGACGTCGGGCAGATACCAGTGCTCGAACTTCGGCGGCGCGAACGGCACGTCGAATCCGGTGACCTTGCGCACCGGTGCTTCGAGGTGCTCGAAGCACCGCTCCGAGACGCGGGCCTGGATCTCGGATGCCACCGACACGTAGCCCGGCGCCTCGGCGATCACGACGGCGCGGCCGGTCGAGCGCACCGCGGCGGTCACGGTCGCGTCGTCGACCGGCGCGAGCGAGCGCACGTCGACGACCTGCACGCTGCGGCCCTCCTCTGCTGCGGCATCCGCGGCCTCCAGCGCGATCGGCACGGCGGTGCCGTATGCGAGCAGCGTGACGTCGGTGCCGTCGCGCACGATGCGCGCGGTGCCCAGCTCGGTGCGGCGCGAGGTGTCCACCTCGCCCGTGGTCCAGTACAGCTTCTTCGGCTCGAGGAAGATCACCGGGTCGGGGGAATCGATCGCCGCACGCAGCAGCGAGTACGCGTCCTGCGGGTTGGACGGCGTGACGACCGTGAGCCCCGGGGTGTGCGCATAGTAGGCCTCGGACGAGTCGCAGTGGTGCTCGACTCCGCCGATGCCGCCGCCGAACGGGATGCGGATCACCATCGGCAGCCGGATCGCACCGCGAGTGCGGTTGCCGAGCTTGGCGACGTGGCTGACGACCTGTTCGAACGCGGGGTACGCGAACGCGTCGAACTGCATCTCCACGACCGGGCGCATGCCGTTCATCGCCATGCCGACGGCCGTGCCGACGATGCCGGACTCCGCCAGCGGCGTGTCGAAGCAGCGGTCCTCGCCGAACCGCGCGGCGAGCCCGTCGGTGATGCGGAACACCCCGCCGAGCTTCCCGACATCCTCACCGAACAGCAGCACCTCGCGGCTCTCGGCGAGGGCGTCTGCGAGGGCACGGTTCAGGGCACCGGCCATCGTCATGGTCTGGGTGGCGGGCGACGCGGCATCCGTCGTCCGCACGTCGGCGATCGTCATCGCGCGCCTCCTTCGGTCATGGCCATCTGCTCTCGTTCGATCTCGCCGCGCAGCAGCTCCCACTGCTCCTCGAGCTGGGGCGACCGCTGCGCGGTGACCCAGCGGAACATGTCCTCGGGGTCGATCTCCGGGTCGACGTTCATCGCGTCGCGCAGGTCGGACGCCATGCGCTCGGCGCCCTCGCGGATCGCCTGCTCCGCCTCGTCGTCGAGTTCACCGGATGCCCGCAGGTGGGCGCTCATGCGGGTCAGCGGGTCGCGCGCGAGCCACTGCTGCACCTCGTCGCGCTCCCGGTAGCGAGTGTCGTCGTCGGCGTTCGTGTGCGGCTGCATCCGGTACGTGTGCGCCTCGACGAGAGAGGGGCCGCCGCCCGCGCGGGCGCGATCGATCGCGTCGGTGAGCACCGCGAGCACAGCGGCGACGTCGGTGCCGTCCACGCGCTGCCCCGGCATCCCGTAGCCGATCGCCTTGTGCGCGAGCGAGGGGGCAGCGGTCTGCCGCGCCAGCGGCACCGAGATCGCGAACCCGTTGTTCTGGACCAGGAACACCACCGGCACCTGGAACACGGCAGCGAAGTTCATCGCCTCGTGGAAGTCGCCCTCGCTGGTCGCGCCGTCGCCGCAGAGCGCGAGCACGACGGTGTCCTCACCCCGCATCTTCGCGGCCTGCGCGAAGCCGACCGCATGCAGCAGCTGGGTCGCGAGAGGGGTCGCCTGCGGGGCGACGCCGTAGACCGCGGGGTCATAGCCGCCGTGCCAGTCGCCGCGCAGCATGACCATCGCATCGGCCGGGCGCACGCCGCGGCCGACCACCGCGACGGTGTCGCGATAGGTCGGGAACAGCCAGTCGCCGTCGCCGAGCACCATGGAAGCCGCGACCTGACAGGCCTCCTGGCCGTGCGAGGACGGATAGACCGCGAGGCGGCCCTGCTTCACGAGGGCGGTGCACTGTTCGTTCAGGCGCCGGCCCTCGACGAGCATCCGGTACGCCTCGCGAAGGGTGTCGGATGCCGGCATCCGATACCGCTCGTCGGCATGGGCCGCACCCGTCTCATCGATGAGCTGAACCGGGGATTCCCGGGGGAGCATGTCTGTCATCGCTCCGCCTCCTTGCCGAACGTGTCCTCCCGCCAGCATGCGCGCTGCTCGAACGATCATCCAGACTGCAAGGTTGTTTCGTGGACGGATGCTTCTCACGGGTGCGATCGGATGACAAACTGTCACCAGAACTCGACGAATCGGAGGCGCTCATGGTGGAGCTCGACGAGGTGGACCACGCGATCCTTCGAATGCTGAAGAAGGACGCCCGGGCATCGATGACGGCCATCGCCGACGCCGTGCACATCTCCCGCGCCGGCGCGCACGCACGCATCAAGCGGATGACGGATGCCGGCGTCATCACCGGATACACGGTGCGCACCGACCCGATGCTGCTCGGGCACCACGCCTCCGCCTACGTCATGGTCGCGATCGAACAGGCCAGCTGGCAGGAGGTGCGCGACCGGCTCCGCGGCATCGTCGAGGTCGAGCACATGGCGCTCATGGGCGGCGATTTCGACGTGCTGCTGCTGGTGCGCGCGCGGGACAACCGGGATCTGCGGAGGATCGTGCTCGAGGAGATCCAGGCGATCCCGCAGGTGCGGTCGTCACGGACGTCGCTGATCTTCGAGGACTGGGGCGGGTAGGTTCCGGGTCCTGAGCGAGGGTCTTCTCCCCGGGCCCTGAGCGAGGAGCGCCAGCGACGAGACGAAGGGCGCCTGTTCCGGGGTGGGCGCGGGCCGGCTCTGGCGCGCGGCTTGCGTGGCCGGTGGGGGCGTCGCCATGCGGATGGC
>JAITUD010000336.1 GCA_031286555.1 Microbacterium sp.
CTGACCGAGATCACGAAGAAGTTCGAGTCCGAGCATCCGAACGTGAAGATCGAGCTGGTGCCGTCCACCGACACCTACGAGGCCGACATGAAGGTGCGTCTCGCCTCCGGCGACGTGCCCGACATCTGGGCCACGCACGGCTGGTCGCTGCTGCGCTACAGCAAGTTCCTCGAGCCCCTCGACAAGCAGCCGTGGGCGAAGAACTTCAACGAGGCGCTCGCGCCGGCGATGAAGAACGACAAGGGCCAGTTCTTCGCCATGCCGATCGACACCGACGTGGCCGGCATCATGTACAACCGCGACGTGCTCAAGGCCAACAACATCGACCCGACGTCCGTGAAGAGCTGGGATGACTTCGACGCCGCGCTGAAGACGCTGAAGGCTGCCGGGGTCACGCCGATCTCCTCGTCGGGCAAGGACAACTGGTTCGCCGGCAACATCACCGACTTCATCGGATCCGGCGACTTCACGAAGGCGCAGTTCGACGGCTTCAAGAAGGGCACCTTCGACGAGGCCGGGTACACCGCCATCCTCGACAACGTGGCCACCTGGCAGAAGGCGGGCTACTTCAACCCCGACTACTCGGCCGCCACGACCGACGACATCGGCCGTTCGCTGGCCGAGGGCAAGACCGGATTCGTCTTCGTGCAGAACTACCTGGCGGCGACCGCCCTCGGCTTCAACCCGAAGGCGAACATCGGCTACATGCCGATCCCGTCCCAGGAGGGCAAGCCCTTCCTGGTCGGCGGTGAGGGGCGTGCCTACGGCGTCGCCAAGGACGGTGCGCACAAGCAGGATGCACTGGACTACATCGCCTTCCTGGCCGAGCCCGAGAACGAGTCGAAGCTCGCCAGCTCGATCGGCGGCATCCCGGGTCTGACGAACGCCACCAGCGATCTCGGCATCCTGACCGAGAGCTACGAGACGTTCGTGAAGCCGGGCGACTACCCGCTGATGCCCTACTTCGACCGGGTGTACCTGCCGAACGGCATCTGGGACACCATGGTCACCACGACGGACGGTGTGATCACCGGCCAGATGTCACCGGAGGATGCCACCAAGCAGATGAAGTCGAGCTACGACTCGCTGCAGAAGTGATGACTGCCACCGCCTCGATGACGGTGCGTAGACGCAAGCGGGGAGCCGGGGGGACTCCCCGCTTCGCGGGGCGCGGGCTCAACCTGCTCTACCTGCCCGCGATCGCACTGCTCGGCGTCTTCATGCTGTGGCCTCTGGTCAACGGCGTCATCCTCTCGCTGACCGACTGGGACGGCTACACGCCTGATCGCTCCTTCGTGGGCGCGGCGAACTACCTGCGGCTGTTCCAGGACGAGAACTTCCGCACCGCGCTGTGGAACACCGTCGTCTACGGCGTCGGGTCGACGCTGCTGCAGCAGCTGATCGGCCTCGGCCTGGCGCTCGCACTGGACCGGGCCATCCGGGGCCGCAACGTGGCGCGGGCCATCATCTACCTGCCCGTGCTGGTGTCACCCGTGGTCATGGGCACGATGTACTACCTGTTCTTCTCCTACAACTCCGGCGGGCTGAACGACCTCGTCATCGCGCTGGGGGGCGAGCGCACGGCCTGGCTGGCCGACCCTGGCCGCGCCGTCATGCTCATCGTCATCGTCAACTCGCTGCAGTTCGTCGGCATCTCGATGGTGATCTACCTGGCAGGGCTCCAGTCCATCCCGACCATGTACTTCGAGGCGGCCACGCTCGACGGGGCATCCGCCTGGCAGTCCTTCCGGCACGTGACGGTACCGATGCTGCAGCCGGCCTTCGCGACCAGCATCGTGCTGAATCTGATCGGCGGGCTGAAGCTGTTCGACGTGATCCAGGTGCTCACCGGCGGCGGCCCCGGCTATTCGACCAACTCGGTGTCGACGCTGATCGCCAAGATGTACTTCGACAACCAGAGCGCCGGATACGCGTCGGCCATGGGCGTCGCCCTGTTCGTGCTGATCGCCCTGTTCACCCTGGTGCTGAACACCGTGCTGAACCGTCGCCGTCTGGAGCAGCTGTGAACCGGCGTCTGTCCTGGGGCGCCCGGCTCGCCATCGGTCTCGGCCTGCTGCTGGCCGTGCTGCTGCAGCTGCTGCCGTTCTACATCACCGTCACCACCTCGCTGAAGGCGAAGAGCGACCTGTCGTCGCAGTGGGTGTTCCCGTTCGGCGACTGGTACCTGCAGAACTTCGCCACCGCCGTGCAGCAGGGCCACATCCTGCGCGCGATCGGCAACAGCGCCCTGGTCACGGTGGTCTCGACCGTGCTGGTGTGCGTGATCGGCGCGCTCGCCGCCTATCCGCTGGCGCGTCGAGCGACGGTCGGCAACCGGCTGGTGCTGGCCGGCATCGTCGGGCTGATCATGGTTCCGCCGCTGTCGATCCTGGTTCCGCTGTACTCGATGCTCGTGCAGATGAAGGGCGTCAACACCTACTGGGGCACCATCCTCGTGATGACCGCCATGCAGCTGCCGCTGGCGATCTTCCTCTACACGGCGTTCATGCGCGGGCTGCCGATCTCGATCGAGGAGGCGGCATCGGTCGACGGCGCGAACGCCGTGCAGGTGCTGTTCCGCATCGTGTTCCCGATGCTGAAGCCCGTCACCGCGACGGTGATCATCCTGACCGGCGTCGCGGTGTGGAACGAGTACGCGCTGAGCGTCTTCCTGATGCGCAGTCCCGAGATGCGCACCATCGCGCCGGCTATCGGCTCGTTCTTCGCGACATCCTCCAGCGA
>JAITUD010000372.1 GCA_031286555.1 Microbacterium sp.
GGTCCCGGCGGCACGGTCGACCTGCAGGGCGCACTGTTCGAGATGCTGCAGCACGTGCCGGGATCGGCGATCGTCAGCGTGGGCGCGATCGTGCTGCTGGCGATCTTCTTCATCACCTCAGCCGATTCCGGCGCCCTGGTCATGGGCATGATCGCCACCGGCGGCAAGCCCGAGCCGAAGCGCTGGATCCGCACGTTCTTCGTCGCGATCACCGCGCTGCTGGCGATCTCGCTGCTGCTCGCGGGAGGACTGACCGCGCTGCAGACCGCCGCGATCACCATCGCGCTGCCGTTCAGCATCGTGATGCTGCTCATGTGCTGGTCGACTGTCGTGGCGTTCACCCGTGAGCGGCGCGCGTACGCGAAGGCGGAGCGCGCGCAGTTCATCGACCGGATCGGCGAGTACTACGGCCTCGAGGTCGAATCGCACGACGAGACCGGCGTGCTGGGCGCGCAGCCCCGGTGGGTGCGCCGGATCCAGCGCCGGTTCGGCCTGCCCGTGGCGCCGACCGAGCCGATCCGCATCACGCCGAGCGCGCTGTCGGTCGAGGCGCACGGCGATGCGAGCCCGTCGACCCTCGACGTGGACGACCTCGTCGAAGAGGACGAGCTCTCCGGCCTGGACGACCCGACGGTTCCCGAGCAGGATGCGGGCCCGTTCCTGAAGGACTGACCTCCCGCAGACGGCTGAGGGGCCGGGATCCGTGGATCCCGGCCCCTCAGCAGTTGGATGGAGGCTCAGGCCCCCAGAACCAGGCGGAGCTGCTCGACGGCCCAGTCCAGCTCGGTCGCGCGGATCACCAGCGGCGGCGCGATGCGGATGGTCTGGCCGTGCGTGTCCTTGACGAGCACGCCGCGCTCCATGAGCTTCTCGGCGACCTCTCGTCCGGTGCCCTGCGCCGGGTCGATGTCGACGCCGGCCCACAGACCCGCGATGCGCACCGCCGTCACGCCGTGGCCGACCAGCGGCTGCAGCGCGCCCGCGAGGTGCTCGCCGAGCGCGCGGGCGCGCTCCTGGAACTCGCCGGTCTCGAGCATCTCGACCACCCGAAGGCCGACGGCCGCCGACAGCGGGTTGCCGCCGAAGGTCGAGCCGTGCTCACCGGGACGGATCACGCCCAGCACGTCGCGGTTGCCGACGACGGCCGACACCGGAAGGATGCCGCCGCCGAGCGCCTTGCCCAGCAGGTACAGATCGGGCACGACGCCCTCGCGGTCGCAGGCGAAGGTCTCGCCGACCCGGCCCAGACCCGACTGGATCTCGTCGGCGATGAACAGGACGTTGCGCTCGTCGCAGATCTCGCGGATGCGGCGCAGGTAGCCCTCCGGCGGGATGATGACGCCGGCCTCGCCCTGGATCGGCTCGACGAGCACGGCGACCGTGTCGTCGGTGATGGCTGCGGCGATGGCATCCGCGTCGCCGTAGGGCACCTGGTCGAAACCGGGCGTGAACGGGCCGAACGGCGCGCGCGCCTCCTCGTCGTCGCTGAAGCTGACGATCGTGGTGGTGCGGCCGTGGAAGTTGCCCTTGGCGACGACCACGCGGGCCTTGCCGTTCTCGACGCCCTTGACCCGGTAGCCCCAGGCGCGCGCGACCTTGATGCCGGTCTCGACCGCCTCGGCGCCGGTGTTCATCGGCAGCACGAGCTCCTTGCCGCACAGCCGTGCCAGGGCCGCGGCGAACGGCTCCAGTCGGTCGTTCATGAACGCGCGGCTGGTGAGGGCGACGCGGCCGAGCTGCTCGGTGAGCGCGGCGACGACGGCCGGATGCTGGTGTCCGAAGTTCACCGCCGAGTAGGCGGCGAGCAGGTCGAGGTAGCGCTTGCCCTCGACATCCGTCACCCACGCGCCCTCGGCGCGCGCGATGACCACCGGCAGCGGAGCGTAGTTGGTGGCGACGTGGGGCTCGAGGGCCGTGTCGACGACGCCGCCCATCACGCACCCCGCAGTTCGAGCGTGCAGCACTTGATGCCGCCGCCGCCGAGCAGCAGCTCGGACAGGTCGACCATGAGGGGGTTGTAGCCGCGCTCGCGCAGCTGCTTCTCGAAGCCCGTGGCGCGCGGCGAGATGATGACGTTGTAGCCGTCGCTCGCGGAGTTCAGGCCGAACACCGCGCCGTCCTCGTCGGCGACGAGGATCGCGTCGGGGAAGCGCTCGGCGAGGATCTTCTGGGATGCCTCGTCGAAGGCGTGCGGCAGGTAGGCGATGCCCGCGGTCTGGCCGGGCTCGACGACCGGGTCGAGGACGGTCAGCGCGGTGTCGAGGTGATAGAAGCGCGGGTCGACGAGCTTCAGGGTGATGACCTCGCGGCCGAAGACCTCGTGCACCTCGCGGTGGCTGTCGCCGGCGGAGCGGAAGCCGGTGCCGGCGAGGATGACGTCGCCGGCGAGCAGGAAGTCGCCCTCGCCCTCGTTGATCTCCTTGGGCAGGACGGTGTCGAAGCCGTTGGCGCGGAACCATTCCGCGAACGCCGGGGCCTCGCCCTTGCGCTGCTCGTAGTAGAACTCCGGCACGTAGGCGCGGCCGTCGATGACGAAGCCGCCGTTGGCGGTGTAGACCATGTCGGGGTAGCCGGCGAGGGGCTCGATGAGCTCGACCTCGTGGCCCAGCTCGAGATACAGGTCGTACAGCTTCTGCCACTGCTCGACGGCCTTGGAGGTGTCGGTCGGGTTGGCCGGCTCCATCCACGGGTTGATGCTGTAGTTCACCGTGAAGTGCGTGGGACGGCACATCAGGTAGCGGCGGTGGTGGGCGATGCGGGCCGGTGCGACAGCGGTCGCGATCTCAGGCGTCGTCATGGGTGCTCCTCGAAATCAGGATGCGGCGGACGCTGTCCAGGGGCCTTGCGGAAGTTCGACCCGCTGCGGTGCGGGGAAGATGCGACTCAGGCACGCCACTCATATTTTCGCACGCCGGATGCCGGACAGTCGAACGCGCGGCCCACCGTTCAGATGATGCCCGCGCTCCAGTCGTCCGGGTTGCCGAACCGGTGCGCCGTGATCGTCACGGACTGCTCGTGCACGAAGGGCAGCAGCTCGATGCGCCCCGCCGTGGTGACCTCGCCGTCGTAGACCGCGATGTCGGGGTCGCCGGCGACCGCCGTCGCGAGCGCCGCATGCAGCGACGCCACCGTGTCGCGTCCGCCGACCAGGCGCACCCGGCCCGGCATCGGCGCGCGCTCGATCACCGCCTCGACGCCCTCCTGCTCCGGGGCGTCCGCGCCCCGCATGCGGTCGATCCACTCGGCATCCGTCTCGACCGAGATCGGCAGATCGAGGATGCCGAGGAAGCGGCGCACCGCCGCCGGCAGGCCGTCCGGCACGGAGAGCAGGAACGGCGCCCCTGCTCGGATGCCGGCGATCACGACGCGAAGCACATCGGCGAGCTCGGCATCCGCCGTCGCGCGCACGGCGACCGGAACCGGCCGATACCGGACCAGGTTGCGTTCCACGACCAGCTGGGACACGTCGCGCACCTGCCCGAACTCGCGGTCCCATGCGACGGCGTCGGAGAGCGCCGCCTGACGCAGCCGCTCGAACTGCTCGAACTCCAGCGAGGGCTGCGCGGCCTCGATGACGGCCGAGATGCGGCTGTCCAGCCCGCGCAGGTGCAGGGTGTGCGAGGTCTTGCCTCGCGACTGCGCACGCCAGGTGCCGAGCCCGATCAGGTAGTTCGGGCCGCCGGCCTTCGCTCCGGCCCCGACCGAGGAGCGCTTCCAGCCGCCGAAGGGCTGCCGCTGCACGATCGCCCCGGTGATGCCGCGGTTCACGTACAGGTTGCCGGCCTGCACCCGGTCGAGCCAGACCGCCAGGTCGTCGGGGTCCTGCGTGTGCAGGCCCGCTGTCAGCCCGTAGGCCACCTGATTCTGCAGGTTGATCGCCTGCGAGAGCGTGTGCGCGTGCATGATGCCCAGCACGGGCCCGAAGAACTCCTCCAGGTGGGTGCGCGAGCCCGGTCGCACGCCGGTGCGGATGCCGGGGGTCCAGAGTCGCCCGGTCTCGTCGCCGGGAACGCGCTTCGGCTCGATGAGCCACTTCTCCTCGCCCTCGAGCGTGGTCAGCGCCCATTCGAGCTTGCCCTGCGGCTTCTCGATGACCGGGCCCATCTCGGCTTCGGGGTCGGAGGGCCAGGCCACGTGCAGCGACTTGACGGCGTCGGTCAGCTGGCGTGCGAAGCGCTTCGAGTGCCCCACCGGCCCGACCAGGATCGCGAGCGAGGCCGCCGAGCACTTCTGCCCGGCGTGACTGAACGCGCTCTTGACCAGGTCCGCGACGGCGAGGTCGAGATCGGCCGTGGGGGTGATGATGATGGCGTTCTTGCCGCTGGTCTCGGCGAGCAGCGGCAGGTCGGGGCGCCAGGAGCGGAACAGCGCGGCGGTGTCCCACGACCCGGTGAGGATCACCCTGTCGACATCCGGATGCGTGATGAGCTGTTCGCCCAGCCCGCTGCCTGCGATGTCCACCAGCGTCAGCACGTCGCGCGGGACACCTGCCTGCCAGAGGCACTCGGCGATGACGGCGGCGCAGCGGCGGGCCTGGTGCGCGGGTTTGAACACCACGCCGGAGCCCGCGGCGAGCGCGGCCAGCACGCCGCCGGACGGGATCGCCAGCGGAAAGTTCCACGGCGGGGTGACGACGGTCACGCGCGCCGGGGTGAACACGGCGCCCGCGATCGCGTCGAGTTCCTTCGCCGTCGATGCGTAGTAGCGGGCGAAGTCGACCGCCTCGCTGACCTCGATGTCGCCCTCGGAGAACACCTTGCCCGTCTCGATCGCGGCGACCTCGATCAGGTCCGCACGCCGCGCCTCGAGGGCCGCGGCCGCACGCATCAGGATCTCGGAGCGCTCCGCCGCCGAGCGGGAGCCCCAGGATGCCGCGGCGTCCCGCACCCGTCCGACGGTGCGCGCGAGCACATCGGCGTCGTCGATACGCGCTGCGGCGAGGGTGGAGAGCCCCAGTTGCGACACGCCTGCGGCGGTGATGCGATCGAACACGCCGCGCGCCCACTCACGGTTGGCCGGGAGCGACGGGTCGCTGTCGGCCGTGTTGGCGAAGCCGGGTGCGCCCTCCCCCGGTTCGGTGCCTCCACGACCGCGGCGGAGGCCGTCCGACGGCTGCGGCCTGGTCGCCTCGCGCCGTGCGTACACGGCGGTCTGCAGGTAGTCCTCGTCCTCGGCATCCGTCTCGGTGCCTGCGGCGATGCCCAGCACGACGCCGGTCAGGTCGGCGTCGGCAGCGGGAGCCGTGGACGCCGGGCGCACGGACTCGTGCGCGGGAGCCGTCCGGTCCTGCCGGCGGCGCGGGCCGATGCGCAGCGAGTGATCGCGGGAGCGGGTGACCGAGTCGAGGAACCGCATCTTCTCGCGCTCGAACAGCCGCGGGTCGGTGCCGAGCTCGAGCGCGGCGGAGAGGAAGTTCGACGGGGACGCGTTCTCCTCGAGGCGGCGCACCAGGTAGCTGATCGCGACGTCGAACTCGGCGGGCGCGACGACCGGCACGTACAGCAGCACGTTGCCGACCTCGCGCGAGACGGCCTTGACCTGGCCCTGCGCCATGCCGAGGAGCATCTCGAACTCGATGTCGGGGCGCACGCCCCGTTCCCCCGCCAGCAGCCAGGCGTAGGCGATGTCGAACAGGTTGTGCCCGGCGACGCCGATCCGCACCGCGGAGGTGTTCCGCGGCCACAGCGCCTCGTCCAGGCAGCGCAGGTAGTTCGCGTCGGTGTCGAGCTTGGTGTCGTAGGGAGCGGGCGTCCAGCCGTGTGTGACGGCGTCGACGTGCTCCATGGCGAGGTTCGCGCCCTTGACGAGGCGCACCTTGATGCGCGCGCCGCCGTGCGCGACGCGCTCGCGCGCCCATGCGGTCAGTTCGCGCAGCGCCGGCAGCGCGTCGGGCAGGTAGGCCTGCAGCACGATCCCGGCCTCGAGGTCGCGCAGTCGCGGGTCCTCGAGGATGCGGGTGAACACCGCGATCGTCAGATCGAGGTCGCGGTACTCCTCCATGTCGAGATTGATGAAGGTCTGTCTGCCGGTCGCGCCGGCGGTGTCGTACGCAGCGGTGAGATACAGCGGCAGCAGCCGCTTCGCGGTCTCCTCGACGACCTGGTCGAACGCCCACATCGAGATGCGACTGGTGACCGCCGACACCTTCACCGACACGTAGTCGACGTCGGGGCGCCGGATCAGCTCGTGGATGCCGTCGAGCCTGCGCTTCGCCTCGGCCTCGCCGAGCACGGCCTCGCCGAGCAGGTTGAGGTTCAGGCGCGGTGCGGTCCCTGAGCCCGACGAAGGGTCACGCAGCTTCTCGATCGCCGGCCCCAGCTTCTCGGGCCGGGCGTCGACGATGAGGTGGCCGACCATCTCGCGCAGCACGCGGCGGGCGATCGGCACGGTCGGCATCGGCAGCACCGGCGCGACGGCTCCGCCGACGCGCACCGCGCCGCGCAGGTACCAGGGCAGGAACTCGGGGGTGAGCGGGGCGACCCTGTGCAGGGTGGATGCCGCAGCGCCGAGGCTCTCGGGGCGCATCACGCCGTCGACGAAGCCGAGTGTGAACGGCAGCCCGTTGCGGTCCTGCAGCACCCCGGCGAGGCGGGCGGCGGCGGGGTCGACCTCTTCGGCAGCCTCCTCCGCCACCCAGCGGCGGGCGAGTTCGACGGCGGCACCGGCGAGGAGGGTCCCCGCGGAGGAAGACGGCTCAGGCATGCATCCAGCCTAGGACGTGGGTGACAGCGGGGCCGGGAACCTTATGCTTGTGCCGACAGGAGGGGCGCCCGTGGGGGAGAACGACGAGGCGGATGCCGACGCGACCAAGCGCGCGGAGTCCGAGGCGCGCCTGACGTCCTGGGTGAGGAAGACGACCGACAAGGTCCCCACCGGATGGATCATCACCGGCGCCGGCGCGCTCCGGCTCGGCGCGACGGCTGCCTTCGGCGGGCTCGCCCCGCAGGAGCAGCCGAGGCCCGTCGAGATCTCCGCCGGCGAGAGCTACACCGGCTCGCAGCTGGACATGACCGTGGTCAGTGCGGGCGTCGGCGGGTACGTGCGCGGCAGCGGAGTCATACTCGAGGAGGGACAGCGCACACTCGTCGTCGTGCTCGACGTGACGAACGAGTTCGACGAGCCGCGCACCGGCACCACGAAGGACACGCTGGGCGGCATCAGCGTCGCCGGCGTGGAACTCGGCACTGTCGGCGCCACGCGCGTGGCGGACGGGAGCACGGCCTCGGCCTTCCAGCCCGATGTGCCGACGCGCGTGCAGGTGGCGTGGGCAGTCGACGCAGACGCTGTCTCCCCCGGCGACGAGATCCGCGTCGGCCTGCCCGACGCCACGCGGTTCCAGGCCACTTTCCTGGGTCGTGGCAGTTACTGGTACGACTTCCGCACGGGCGCGTACGCGTCGGTGACCGTCGACGCGTTGCCCGAGGAGGACGCACTGTGACCGTCCCTACCGCACCGTCCGAGTCTGCCTCCACCGCCACGTCGCC
>JAITUD010000429.1 GCA_031286555.1 Microbacterium sp.
CGCGGTCCGATCGAGGCTCTGCTCGGCGGCTGATCGGCCGGATCGCGACGGAGGGGACGGATGCTGCGGCATCCGTCCCCTCCGTCGTCTTGGCGACCGGTCGCGCTCAGGCGTAGGCCTCGGCGAACTCCGCAGAGGGCTCGATCGGCTCGATCACGTCGAGCAGCACACCGCCGGGCGCCTGGACGATGAAGTGCCGCTGCCCGAAGTCCTCGTCTCGCAGCGGCAGACGCTCCGGCAGCCGCAGCTCGCCGACGAGGCGGGCGTGCTCGGCCGCGGCATCCGTCACCTCGACGTTCAGCAGCAGGCCGGCCGCCGGGCGCCGGAATCCGTGCGGGATGGTCTCGTGCGTGCTGTCGAGCACGGCGAGCTCGCCACCCTCGAAACGCAGGCTGACGTACCAGTCGGCCTCGAAGGTCGTCTCGAAACCCAGCACCTCGCGGTAGAAGCGAGCCGAGGCCTCGACGTTCTCCACCATGATCACGGGGTAGAACGAGGTGATCTGCATGTCGTCATCCTTCACATACTCTGCGTTTGTATCTTGCGGAGCTAGGATACATGCACACCGTACGTAAAGGACAGGGCATGCCCAGAGCCACCGCCGCAGAGGCCGCCGCGACCGCCGAGCGCGTGCTCGAGGCAGCGACCGCACGATTTGCCGCGCACGGCTTCGCCGCGACCTCGGTCGACGACGTGGCGGCGGATGCGTCCGTCACCCGCGGCGCCGTGTATCACCACTACTCCTCGAAACCCGGACTGTTCACCGCCGTCGTGCAGCGGATGCAGCAGGATGTCGCCGAAGCGGTGGTCACGGCCGCCGGGGATGCCTCCCCCGCCGAGTCACTTCGTCGAGGAAGCCACGCCTTCCTCGACGCGATCACCGCCGGCGGCCACGCCAGAGTGCTGCTTCTCGACGCTCCGGCCGTGCTCGGCTGGGACGCCTGGCGGCAGTCCGACGCCGAGGCATCCGCCGTGCACCTGCGCGAGGCGCTGACCGACGCGGGCGTCACGGATGCCGCGGCGGACGCCACGACCGCGCTGCTCTCCGGCGCGATGAACGAGGCCGCGCTCTGGCTGTCCGAGCGCCCCGGAGACACCGCGGCGCGAGCATCCGTGCATGCCGCGCTGGACCGGATGCTGGACGCCGTCGCGCCGAGCTGATCCTCGCGGCCCGCGCCGCACTTCTCAGCACGCGCGGCGCGCATCTGCGCCGCGCGTGCAGGAAACGGCAGCGCAGCCCGACACCGGCACGAGGAATCGCCGCGCACGCGAGGACGTGCCGCGTGCGCAGGCGTGACGACCCCGCACGCAGTCAGGCGACCGCCACGCCCTCGATGAGCGGCTCGACCGTGCCGAGCACACCGGGGGCCCGCATCCGCCGCACCTCGACCGTCGCAAAACCTGCGGCGCGGATCGATGACTCCGTGTCTCGGTGCGGATCGCAGCCGCGGTCGACCAGCCGCGAGATCGGCGCGTAGGCGGCCTGCAGCGCCGACGTCCAGGTGCCGCGCTCTGCGGCGACATGCTCGAAGAACACGAGCACACCCCCAGGGCGCAGCACCCGCCGCACCTCGGCGAGTGCGCGGTCGGGGCGCCGCACCGAGCAGAGCACGGTCGAGGCGATCACTGCGTCGACCGTGCCGGCCTCGAGCGGCACGGCTTCCGCCGGTGCGGTGAGCAGCCGCGCGCCACGGCGGCGGTCGAGACGCGCGTGCAGCGCGGGTTCGACCCTCGCTCGCGGCTCCAGCGCCAGCCACTCCACGCCGTCAGCCAGATGGTCGGCTGCGATCCCCGAGCCTGCGCCGAGATCGAGCACGACGCCACGCAGCGCAGGCAGCACCGAGGCACGCCAGCACCGACGAAACTCCGCGGTCGTCACCTCACCGGGCATCCGCCCAGGGTAGGTCGGTTCGCCGGGCAGCGGAAGAGGGTCCGCTCAGCGGCGCTCGAGCAGGAACAGCGCGATCAGGCGGTCGGTGCGGGGCTGGTAGTCGGCGTAGGCCGGCCAGGCCTCGACGGCGCGCTCCCACCACAGGGCGCGCTCGTCGCCTGAGAGCTCACGAGCGGTGTAGTCGTGCTTCTCCGCGCCGTCCTGCAGCTCGACGTGCGGCTGACGGCGCATGTTGCCGGCCCACTTCGGCTCGTCAGGCGCTCCGCCCTTCGACGCCACGACGACGTATTCGCCGTCATGCTCGACGCGCATCAGGGCGGTCTTGCGCAGCGCACCGCTCTTCGCGCCGACCGTGGTCAGCACGATGATCGGCTTGCCCTGCATGTCGTTGGCCTCGGCACCCTCCGATGCCTCGAACTTCTCGGCCTGCGCTCGGGCCCAGGACGACGTGGACGGAAGGTACTCTCCGGAAAGCGGCATGGCTTCAGCCTAAGCGCGTCCGACGGGTGGCGGACCGATTTGCACATGGCGGTCGATCCCGCGGCGAGTCCCCCGCCGGCCGCAACTCGATCCGCCATCCGCAAGGCAGGACGCCGGATACGACGAAGGGCCCGGATGCCGTGCATCCGAGCCCTTCGCAGTAAGCAGTGCTTACAGACCTGCGATGATTTCGCGCATCAGCGAGGCGGTCTCGGACGGCGTCTTGCCGACCTTGACGCCGGCGGCCTCGAGGGCCTCCTTCTTCGCCTGTGCGGTACCGGCCGAGCCCGAGACGATGGCGCCGGC
>JAITUD010000454.1 GCA_031286555.1 Microbacterium sp.
CCATGAGCACTCTGGATCTGATCCCCGCAGGCCGGACCTTCACCGAGCAGGACATCGTCGTCTACGCCGATCCCGACAGCCGAACGCTCGACGAGGCGATCCGCGACGCGGACGTGCTGATCAGCGCCCCGCACGCGGGGGCGGCGATCCCCGAGGAGATCGCCGAGTTCCTCTCCCCCGAGCTCACCCGTCGGCTGCAGTACGACTTCACGGATGTCGCGACCGACGCGATCGTGCGGCGCTGGGCGGCGCAGGACCCGCGGGTGGTGGCGGTGCTCAACCCGCATCCGCGTCTGGTGCGCGACCCGAACCGAGCCAAGCCCGCCGACGTCGCGGCAGACCTCTCCGCGGCGATCGCCCGCACCGCCGCGGCCGGCGCCTGGCAGCGCGTCGACCTCACCGGCGTCGACGCGATCCGTCCTGTGACGTTCTCGTTCTTCCCGATCCTCGAGGTGCCGAGCACCGAGGCCGAGCTGCACCGTCTGGTCAGCACCTTCGTCGAGGTCGCCGAGCGGGGCCTCGGCGTCTACGAGCGCATCCGCGACGACCTCACCGAACGGTTCCTCGCCCGTGGGCTCGAGAACGGCGGCCGGTTCACGCGGCTGTCCTTCCACGACACCATGAACACCACGACCACGCGCGACGGCGCGGTGAACGTCGCGCGCGACGAGAAGGATCGCCTGCCGCGGGTGGTGGCGCTGTCGAACCGCGGCGACAGCCTCGGTGCGGAGCGCACTCCCGACGACCCGCCGACGATGGACCCCGCGCGGCTGCGACGGTTGGCCCAGGCGCACCGGGAGGGGTTCGGAGTCGCGGACCCTGCGGATGTCGCGCTGAACAAGCCCTATCTCGGCAGCCAGGAGATCCTCGCGGCCGGTGCCCGCTTCCGTCAGGCGGACGCGCAGGCCCGCGCCGCGGGACTCGAGCTCGACGCCGTGCAGGCGGAGTTCCTGCGCGAGTTCCTGCTCGGCGACGCAGCGGTGGCCGAACTGCACCGGCCGGGCACGGACTGGATCACCGAGGATCCCGCGCACGTGGATGCCGTCGCGGCATCCTGCCGGAGCGCCTGGGACCTCTATCGCGGGTGACCGGCGCCGCTCAGCCGCCCCAGAGCAGTCCGAACAGCGATCCCGCCGCGATCGTCGTCACCGCGAGGATCAGCGACGGCAGGAAGAACGAGTGGTCGACGAGCTTGGTGCCGAGCTTGGTCGTGCCCGAGGTGTCGAAGTTCGCCGCCGCGATCTGCGAGCCGTTCGTCGGCAGCACGTAGATGCCGGCGAAGGCGCCGGCCCACATCCCCGACAGCACGCCCAGCGGGATGCCTGCGGCCAGACCGATCGGCACGATCGTCCGCGTCGCCGTGGACTGGCTGGTGGTGAGCACGCAGACCAGGAAGACGCCGAGCGCGAAGACCCAGGGCGCCGCGGCGACGAGCCCTCCGACCGTGTCGGCGATGAGCTCGGCGTGCGCCGTGAGGAAGGTGTCGGTCAGCCAGGCCAGGCCGAACAGCGCGATCGCCGAGACCATGCCGGCCCGGAACACCGTCGCCATCGGCACCTCGGCGACCTTGGGCCGCGACACCAGCAGGATGACGGTACCGGCCAGCAGCATCACGATCTCGATGATGGGAGTCATGCCGATCGGCGCGCCGTCCGCGTCGACCGGGCGGATGCCCTTGAACAGCCCGAAGACGACGATCACCAGCACGCCGACCAGGAAGATGATCGCGGCGTTCCGGCCGGCCTTGGTCACGGTCACCTGCGCCTTGACCTCGGCAGCCCCGCCGCTCGGCGGCGCGAGGGTGCCTGCGGCGATCTTCGCCTGCACCTCGGGGTCGTCGGCGAGCTCCTTGCCGAGCCTGTTCACCACCAGCGACGAGAGCACGATGCCGACGACGGCCGCGGGGATCGTCACCTTGAGGATGTCGATGAGCTCGAAGTTGTAGGGCGCGACATCCGTCAGGGTGACCATCGCCGCCATCGCCGCGGAGACGGGGCTGCAGGCGAGGGCGACGCCGGTCGCGACGACCGAGAGCGACAGCGGACGCGACGGGCGGATGCCGTTGCGGTAGGACAGGTCCTGGATGACCGGCAGCAGCGGATAGAGGATGTTCGAGGTGCCGGCGCCGACCGAGAACAGGAACGACACCAGCGGGGCGACCAGGGTGATCTGCTTCGGGTTGCGGGCGATCAGCTTCGCCGCGACCGAGACCATCCAGTCGATGCCGCCGGCCACCTGCATCATCGATGCGGCCACGACGACCGCGAGCACGATGAGCAGCGCATCCACCGGCGGCGAGCCCGGCACGAGCCGGAACCCGAACACGAGGATGGCGACGCCCGCGCCGCCCCAGAGGCCGAGGCCCACGCCGCTGGAGCGGGTGCCCATGACGATGCACCCCAGCACGACCAGCAGCTGGGCGATGAACAGGACGACGTCCATGGCGCTCCCCCCGGATCACGGCGCGATTCGGGGTCAGCCTAGCGGTGCGGTGCGCTCTCAGGCCAGAGTGCGCGCGTCGTCCCGCTACCCTCGCTCAGCAGACCGCTCGGCGGCCTCGACGACGTTCGTCATCAGCAGCGCGACGGTCATCGGGCCGACCCCGCCGGGGTTCGGCGAGATGAAGCCCGCCACCTCGGCGACATCCGGGTGCACGTCGCCGTAGACCTTGGACTTGCCGGTCTCAGCATCGGTCTCGCGCGTGACGCCCACGTCGAGCACGGCGGCGCCGGGCTTGACGTCGGATGCCCGGATCAGGTGCTTCACCCCGGCACCGGCGACGATCACGTCGGCCATGCGCAGGTACGGCGACATGTCGGGGGTGCCGGTGTGCACCTGCGTGACGGTCGCGTTGATGACGCGGCGCGTCAGCAGCAGCCCCATCGGGCGGCCGATGGTGACGCCGCGGCCGACGACGACCACGTGCTTGCCGTTCAGGTCGAAGTCGTTGCGCAGCAGCAGCTCGATCACGCCGCGGGGCGTGCACGGCAGAGGAGTGTGGATCGGGCCGTTGACGTTCAGCACCAGGCGCCCGAGGTTGGTCGGGTGCAGCCCGTCGGCGTCCTTGGCGGGGTCGATCCGCTCCAGGATCGCGTCGGTGTCGAGATGCTTCGGCAGCGGCAGCTGCACGATGTAGCCGTGGCAGGCCGGATCGGCGTTGAGCTCGTCGATCAGCGCCTCGACCTGCTCCTGCGTGGCGTCCGCCGGCAGTTCGCGCTGGATCGAGTTCATGCCGATCGCCTCGGACTGGCGGTGCTTCATCCCGACGTACAGCTGGGATGCCGGGTCTGCGCCCACCAGCACGGTCGCGATGCCCGGCACGATGCCGCGCTCGCGCAGCGCCGCGACGCGCTCGGCCAGCTCGGCCTTGATCGCCGCCGAAGCGGCCTTGCCGTCGAGGATCTTCGCGGTCATGTCTGTAAACCTTTCGAGGTGGGCTCATGGCGTTTCGTCTCGCTCCGCTCGCTCAACGACCAGAGGGTCGAGGCCTCCGGTCGCTGAGCGAGGCGGTCGTTGAGCGAGGAGCGCAGCGACGAGACGAAACGCCTTACTGCTGCAGGTCGGGGTACAGCGGGAACGCCGCGGCGAGCGCGTCGACACGGGCGCGCAGGGCGTCCACGTCGGCGCCGGGCTGCAGTGCGAGGGCGATCACGTCGGCCACCTCGGTGAACTCGGCGTCGCCGAAGCCGCGAGTCGCGAGCGCCGGGGTGCCGATCCGAAGGCCCGAGGTCACCATCGGCGGACGCGGGTCGTTCGGCACCGCGTTGCGGTTCACCGTGATGTGGATGTCGTGCAGCAGGTCCTCGGCCTGCTTGCCGTCGATGTCCGCCTCACGCAGGTCGACCAGCACCAGGTGCACGTCGGTGCCGCCGGAGCGCACGGCGATTCCGGCATCCTTCACGTCCTGCTGCGACAGCCGGTCCGCGATGATCGAGGCGCCGCGCAGCACGCGCTCCTGGCGCTCCTTGAACTCCGGGGTGCCGGCGATCTTGAACGCGGTCGCCTTGGCGGCGATCACGTGCATGAGCGGGCCGCCCTGCTGGCCCGGGAAGACGGCCGAGTTGATCTTCTTGGCGATGTCGGCGTCGTTGGTGAGGATGAAGCCCGAGCGCGGGCCGCCGATGGTCTTGTGCACGGTCGACGAGACGACGTGGGCGTGCGGCACGGGGTT
>JAITUD010000495.1 GCA_031286555.1 Microbacterium sp.
CCGTCGGCTGTCCGGCAGCGGCATCCTTCGCCGCAGCCTCCGCGGCCTCGCGCTGGGCGCGCAGCTGCGCGCGGGTCAGGGGCGCGTCGCCGTTGCCGCTCATGCGACGGACTCCGTGCGCTGCAGCATCCGGGCCGTCACGCGCGCGCGTCCTGACGGGCGGCGCAATCGGCGCAGAGGCCGAAGATGTCCACGACGTGCTCGGCGTCGCGGAAGCCGTTCTGCGCAGCGGTGCGCTGCGCCCACTGCTCGACGTCCTTGGCCTCGATCTCGACGGTGAGGCCGCAGGAGCGGCAGATCAGATGGTGGTGGTGGCCCTGGGTGGTGCAGGCGCGGTACAGCGCCTCGCCCTCAGGGCTCTGCAGCGAGTCGGCCTCACCGGAGGCCGCGAGGCCTGCGAGCGCACGGTAGACCGTGGCGAGTCCGATGCCGGTGTTGGCCTCGCGCAGCGCTGCGTGCAGGCTCTGCGCGCTCACGAAGCCCTGCGTGTCGCCGAGCGCATCGCGCACTCGTTCCCGCTGCCAGGTGTTCCGCTGAGCCATGCTCCGAGTCTAAGCCGCGCCGGTGTGCGATGCCTGGGCCGCGGCGCCGTGCTGCTCGACGGGATGAGGTCCGCGCGCGGTGGAAGCGATCAGGCGCGGATGCCGGCGACGATCGCGTCGACGGCGGACGCTCCTAGGCGACGCTGCTCGGCCGGCGGCATCGCGGCGAGCGGTCCGCGCAGGCACAGCTCGGCGAAGCCGTGCACGGTCGCCCAGCACGACCACGCCGCGGCGGGTGCGGCATCCGCCGGCAGCGCGCCCTGCGCGACGAGGTCGCCGAGCGCCGCGGCGAGCGCGCGGAACGCCGGCGTGGTCGCGATGTCGTCCGGTCCGAGGGCGCGTCCGCCGAAGAACGCGACCGAGAACCAGCCGGGCTCCTGCAGGGCGAAGTCGATGTAGGCGAGGCCGATCATCCGCAGGCGGGCGGCCGGATCGGATGCTGCGCCGGCACCCATCGACGCGGCCACCTGCTCGAGGATCGCGGTCGCGACGGCCTCGCGCAGTGCGGCGAGGTTCGGGCAGTGCCGGTAGGCGGCGTTCGGGGAGACGCCGCCGCGGCGGGTGACCTCGCGGATCGAGAGCGCGTCGCTGCCGCCGTCGCGGGTGGCGTCGAGGCCGGCCTCGACCAGAGCTGCTGCGAGGTCGCCGTGATGATAGGCCACGCTCTTGCCCTCCCGCCGGTCAATGTGTACGGTGTGAACATATCAGATGTGGACGCCGTGAACATAGGAGTGATCATGACCGCGCTTCCCCCTGTCGTCGATGAGCAGACCTGGCGCGACGCGCTCGCCGAGCTGCGCGTGCGCGAGAAGGCCGCCACCCGTGAGCTCGACGCGATCGCCGCCGCGCGCCGCCGGATGCCCGCGGTCAAGATGCCCGAGTACCACCTGACCGCCGAGGACGGATCGACCGTCACACTCGCCGAGGTCTTCGACGGCCACAGTCAGCTCGTCGTCTACAACCACATGTGGTCTGACGGCAACCGCTGGCAGTGCCCCGGCTGCACCGGGGGCATGGCCCAGATCACACGTCCAGACATCGTCGAGCCCCTTGACGCCCGCTTCGTGATCGTGACGAACGGACCGATGGACGAGATCCTCGAATACAAGAAGCGCGTCGGAAACCAGTCGACCTGGTACTCGTCCGCCGGCAGCCCCTTCGGCGCCGACGTCGACGCCGGCCCCGGCGAGGGATTCGCGTACAACGTGTTCCTGCGCGACGGCGACGACGTCTACCGCACCTGGCACACCACGGGACGCGGCGCCGAGCAGTTCCTATTCACCTTCTCGATCGCCGACGTGCTGCCCTACGGTCGCCAGGAGGAGTGGCAGGACGTGCCAGAGGGCTGGCCGCAGCATCCGACCTACGAGGGATGGCCGTCGTCGAAGGACATCGCCGAGCGCTACGGCGACCCGACCGCGTGAGCGCGGAGAAGGAGAGATCATGACCGCCGTTCCCCCCGTCGTCGATGAGAAGACCTGGCGCGACGCGGTCGCCGAGCTGCGCGTGCGCGAGAAGGCGGCCACCCATGAGCGTGACGCGATCGCGGCCGCGCGCAGGCGCCTCCCCGCCCTCCGGATGCCGGAGTACCGGCTGACCGCAGAGGACGGCTCGACAGTCACGCTCGCCGACATGTTCGACGGCGCCAGTCAGCTGGTGACCTATCACCACATGTGGCAGGACGGCGCCGAGTGGCAGTGCCCCGTCTGCACGGGCAACACCGCGTCCTGGATGCGGACGGAGCTGCTTTCCGAGCTGGACGCCCGCTTCGTGGCCGTGGCGACCGGGTCGATGGACGACATCCTCGCCTACAAGAAGCGGACCGGGAACGAGATGACCTGGTACTCGTCCGCGGACAGCCCGTTCGCGGCCGACGTGGACAATCCGGCGGACGGCGGCGGCGGGTTCAACGTGTTCCTGCGCGACGGCGACGACGTGTACCGCACCTGGTTCACCACCGGCCGCGGGATGGAGCCGTTCAAGCTCTCGTTCGCGATCTCGGACGTGCTGCCCTACGGGCGCCAGGAGCAGTGGCAGGATGTTCCGGACGGCTGGCCGCAGGACGAGAGCGTGACGTTCCAGCGCTTCCACTCCGCGGCCGACATCGCGGCCCTGTACGGCGAGTGATCCGCGCGATCAGGCCGTGCGGCGCACCCTGCCGCGGACGCGCTGCGTGGCCCAGCATCCGAGGTAGATGAGGAACGAGATCGTCGTGATGTAGGGGCTCACCGGCAGCGTGCCGGCGAGCGCCAGCAGGATGCCGCCGACGGCGGCGACGAACCCGAACAGCGCGGCCAGCAGCGGCACCGCGACCGGCCCGGCGCTGACGCGCATCGCGGCGGCGGCCGGTGTCACCAGCAGCGCCATCACCAGCAGCGCGCCGATGATGTGCACAGCGACCGCCACGATCAGCCCCAGCAGCACCATGAACAGCAGACCGACGGCACGGGTGGGCACGCCGCGCGCCGCCGCCGACACCGGGTCGAGCGAGTCGAAGCGCAGCGGCCGCCACATCAGCAGGAGTCCGGCGAGCACCACGACGCCGATGCCGATCAGCCACCCCAGGTCCGGGCTGGAGACGGCGACGATCTGCCCCGTGAGCAGGGTGAACCGGTTGGCGCTGCGGCCGTCGTAGAGCGACAGGAAGAGGATGCCGAGGCCGAGGCCGAAGGGCATCAGCACGCCGACCAGGGAGTTGCGCTCCCGCGCCCGGGTGCCGAGCAGGCCGATCACGATCGCGGCGACGAGCGCTCCGCCGATGGACCCGGCCACCACGCTGCCGCCGAACAGCAGTGCCGCCGCGGCGCCCGCGAAGGACAGCTCGCTGATGCCGTGCACGGCGAAGGCCAGGTCGCGCTGCATGACGAAGACGCCGATGAGGCCGCCGACCAGGCCGAGCACGGCACCGGCGATGATCGAGTTCGACAGCAGCACGACGAGCTCGCCGTAGTCCTGGAACGAGAAGATGTCGCTCCAGTCGAGTGCGAGCGGGATCATGCGAATCCTCCCGGCACGTCGCCGATCTCGTGCTCGTGGTCGTGTTCGTGCTCATGCCGTGTCTCGGCATCCGGGGCGCCGACGACCACGAGGCGGTTGCCGGCGCGCAGCACGAAGACGGCGGTGCCGTACAGGTCGGTGAGCACGTCGCTGCGCAGCACCTCCTGCGGGCGGCCCAGCACGAACCGGCCGGAGGCGATGTAGAGGATGCGGTCGACCTTGCCCAGCAGCGGGTTGATGTCGTGCGTGACCAGCAGCACCGCGGCGCCCTTCTGCTTGCGCTGCTGATCGATGATGTTGATCACCGCACCCTGGTTGGCGAGGTCGAGGTTCGACAGCGGCTCGTCGCAGAGCAGCAGGGCGGGATCGTCGGCGAGCGCCTGGCCCACGCGCAGCCGCTGCTGCTCGCCACCGGAGAGCAGGCCGACGGGGCGATCGGCGAACTCGGTCGCGCCGACCGCCGCGAGCAGCTCGTCGACGCGCTCACGATCGCCGCGATGCGGCAGCGGCAGCCCGAACCGCGTGCCGTGCACACCGAGGGCGACCAGATCGCGCGCCCGCATCGACGTGTCGGCGGGGACCGGATGCTGCTGGGGGATGTATCCCACCCGCTTGTTGCCGGTGTGGATCGGCGCGCCCTCGAAGCGGATGTCGCCGGCCGAGAGCGACTGCAGCCCGAGGATGGCCCGCAGCAGGGTGGTCTTGCCCGAGCCGGACGGCCCGAGCACGGCGATGAGCTCACCGGGGTGCACGTCGAGGTCGAGGCCGGACCACAGCTCGCGGTCCGCGCGTCGCAGTGCGGCGCCGGAGATCTGCAGGACGGGATCGCTCACGCGGCGAGCGCCTCGCTGAGGGACTGAACGGCTGCACGCATCCACTCAGGGTACGACTGATCCGGCTCGAGCAGCTCACTGAAGCGGATGACGGGGATGCCGGCATCCTTCGCCGCCTTCTCGAGCCGCACCGTCTCGGCGCCCTCGGTCTGCACGGTGCTGAGCACCGCGTCGGCCTTGCCGTCCTCGATGAGGCGCACCGCGGCGAGCAGCGTCGCGGGCGGCACGTCGTTGCCCTCTTCCACGGCCGCGGCGAACCCGTCGGGGGTGACGTCATCGAGGCCGGCGGATGCGGCGAGCAGACCGGGCAGCGGCTCCGTGATCAGCACGGGGGTGCCCTCGAGCTTCGTGTGCAGCGCGTCGATCTCCTTCTCGACGCCCTCGAGGTCGGCGATCAGGGCGTCCGCGTTCTTCGCGTACTCCGCGGCACCCGCCTTGTCGATGCGGGCGAGGTCCTTCTCGATCTGCTCCACGACGTGGATCATCGTGTGCACGTCGAACCAGACGTGCTCGTTGACGCCCTCGAGATGACTGTGACCGTGGCCGTCGTGCGCCTCGGCGTGGCTGTCGTCCCCCTCGGCCTGACCGGAGAAGTCGAAGGCTGTCACGACCGGAGCATCCGAATCGGCGCGCAGGTCGTCCATGAACGCGTCGTATCCCCCACCGTTCTCGATGAGCAGGTCGGCCCGGCTGACCTCGAGCATGTCGCGCGCGGTGGCCTCGTAGGAGTGCGGGTCCTTCGCGACGGAGTCGATCAGACTGCGCACGGCGACGCGGTCGCCGCCGACGGTCGCCGCGACGTCGCCGTAGACGTTGGTGGATGCGACGATCTGCACCCGTCCGTCATCGGATGCTGCAGGTGCCGAGCATCCACTCAGGGCGAGCACGCCGATGGTCGTCGCTGCCAGTGCTGCCCAGATCGTCTTCCTCATGACGACCACACTACTGGAAGTGAGAATCATTCTCAAAAGCGAGACGAGGGGCCCGCCCGAATCGCACTTCGCCCCGCCATCCGGGTGGGAGAGCGGGGCGAAGGGCGACCTGAGGGTTCAGTCCACGAGCAGCGCGGGCTCCTCGAGGATCGCTGCGACGTCGGCGATGAAGCGGCTCATGCCGTCGCCGTCGATCACGCGGTGGTCGAACGAGCCGGCGACGGTGGTGACCCAGCGGGGACGCACCTCACCGTCGACCACCCAGGGCTTCTGCGCGATCGTGCCCATGGCGACGATGCCCGCCTCACCCGGGTTGATGATCGGGGTGCCGGCGTCCATTCCGAACACGCCGATGTTCGTGATGGTGAACGTGCCGCCCTGCTGATCGGCCGGCGCCGTCTTGCCCTCGCGGGCAGTGAGCGTGAGGCGGTTCAGCGCGCGGGCGAGGTCCTTCATGCCGAGCGTCTGGGCGTCCTTGATGTTCGGCACGATCAGTCCGCGCGGCGTCGCCGCGGCGATGCCGAGGTTCACGTAGTGCCGCACCGAGATCTCGGCGCCGTCGGCAGTGTCGACCCAGGCGGCGTTGACCATCGGGGTGCGACGCAGCGCCCAGATCACGGCGCGCGCCATGATCAGCAGCGGCGACACCTTGATGTCGGCGAAGTCGGGCGACGCCTTCAGCCGCTTGACGAGGTCCATCGTGCGGGTGGCGTCGATCTCCTTCCACACCGTCACGTGCGGAGCGGAGTACGCGCTCTGCACCATCGCGTTGGCGCTCGCCTTGCGCACGCCCTTCACCGGGATCGCCTCGGTGCGAGCCGGGTCGCTGACGGGCTGGATGCCACGGGCGAGACCCACCGGGGCCGGCGCCGGCGCGGGGACGACCTCCTCGCGCACGTCGCCCCACTCGGGCGTCTCGATGTTGCGGAACACGCTCGCCTGCGAGGCGTGCTTCATGACGTCGTCGCGGGTCACCTCGCCGTCGGCGCCGGTCGCGGCGACGGATGCCAGGTCGACACCGAGATCACGGGCGAGCTTGCGGATCGGAGGCTTGGCGATCACGCCCACGGACGAGCGCACCGGACGCTCGGCCGGCTTGCGACGCCGCGAGGTCGCCCCTCCGCCGGTGCCGTAGCCGACCAGCACCGCACCGCCGCCCTCGGCGGCCGGCCCTTCGTCTCGCTTCGCTCGCTCAGGATCCGAGGAACTCGCTCGCGCAGCATCCGCGGACTCGGTGACGAACGTGATGATCGGGGTGCCGACGTCGATCGTCTTCCCCTCCTCGACGAGCACCTCGCCGACCACGCCCGCGTGCGGCGAGGGCAGCTCGACGAGCGACTTCGCCGTCTCGATCTCGCAGATGACGTCGTTGACCGCGACAGTGTCGCCGGGGGCGACCTTCCAACTGACGATCTCGGCCTCGGTGAGGCCCTCGCCGACGTCGGGGAGGGTGAAGGTCTGAGTGCTCATGACGTGTCCTGTCAGTAGGCGAGGGAACGGTCGACGGCTTCGAGGACGCGATCGGCGTC
>JAITUD010000017.1 GCA_031286555.1 Microbacterium sp.
GCGGCCTTGTCGAAGTTCGACATCAGCTTGTCGCGCACCGCGACGGCCTCTTCGATCGTCTTCAGGCCGATCGCGTTGTCGGCGATGCCGGGGATCGGGAAGGTGCGCGAGACGGCACCGGCGGTGACGACGATCTGGTCGTAGGCGAACTCGTAGGAGTCGCCGACCGGCGGGGTGATCGTGGCGACCTTGTTCGCGTGGTCGATGCCGGTGATCTTCGCAGTGATGACGTTGGTGCGCTTCAGGTGACGACGGTGGGCGACCACCGCGTGACGCGCCTCGATCGAACCGGCCGCGACCTCGGGAAGGAAGGGCTGGTACGTCATGTAGGGCAGCGGGTCGACCATGGTCACGTCCGCTTCGCCCTTGCGGAGGTGCTTCTCGAGCTTCCACGCGGTGTAGAAGCCCGCGTAACCACCACCGACGATCAGAATCTTGGGGACAGTGCGATTCTCAGGCACAGAGGGACAACTCCTCGTCGTCATGGGGAAGGCGCGCGTCGATCGCGCGCCGAACGGATGCGCCGGGCAGCTGCGGTGACGCCAAGCCCGACCAGGATACCAGGTACTGTGAGCGCGAGAAGCGGCAGGGTACCGTACCGCAGCGACTCGGCGCTCGGAAGCAGCGGTGAACCCGGCTTCGTCGGGGCGTCCGCCGCGGGCAGAGGAGGCACCGCGATCGGTGTCACCGTGGGCTCGGGCGCCGGGTCGCTCTTCGCGCGGCGGTACAGCCTGATCCACTCCTCGAGGTCACCCATCGGGTTCGCCGACACCTTCGGCACAGACGCCTCCACCGCGGCCTGCGCGTTGAGCAGGCCGTAGCCGTAGAGCGGATCGGGCACCTTCTTCACACCGGGCACCGGGATCGCCGTCTTGATGATGCGGTTGATCACGTTCGCCGCATCCAGGTCAGGATGTGCGGAGCGCACCAGCGCCGCCACCCCTGCCACGATCGGCGCGGCACCGCTGGTGCCGTCCCAGGTGACGACCGTGCCGTCGGCCGAGACGCCCTGCAGACCCTCACTGGGTGCGGAGATGCCGATCGTGATGCCCTGCGTCGACGCCTCGACGGAGGCGTTGCCGTGCTGGTCCACGCCGCCGACGGTGAGCACGCCGGGGATCGTGGCCGGAGCGCCGACGATCGAGGTGCCGCTGCCCCGGTTGCCCGCCGCGACGACGACCACCACGTCGTGCTTGAACGCGTACAGGAACGCGTCGTCCCAGCTCTCGTCCCAATCCAGGGTGTTCGTCGTCAGCGAGAGGTTGATCACATCGGCGCCGTGGTCGACCGCCCAGCGCATGGCCTTGGCGATCTGCTCGCTGAACGGGACGACGGCTGCGGCCTCGAAGCCGATCGAGATCGAGAGCAGCTTCGCCTCGGGAGCGACGCCGATCATGCCGGTGCCCTCCTTCGTGCCGCGAGCCCCGGCGAGCGACGCCACCCAGGTGCCGTGGTTCTTGTCCTTGGTGCCCAGCGGCGTGCGGCCGTCCGGCGTGCCGCTGCCCGACACGTCGGTGCCGTCCGCGACCGCGCCGTCGAAGGTGCCCGGCGGGCGCCCGATGCCGGTGTCGATGATCGCGATGGTCGAGCCCTTGCCGCGGGTGGTCCGCCAGGCCTCGCGGATGCGGGCACCGTCGAGCCAGTACTCCGCGGCCCGGACCGGATCCTTCGGGTCGTCGGCGACCGGCGGCGGAGACGGCGTCGGGGTGGCGACCTCGGGCACCGGCGTCGGCGTCGCCGCCGATGCCGGGGCGACCGTCATCAGGGTGAGGGATGCCGCCACCGTCGCGATCGCGACGATGCCGCGCAGCATCCTGGTGGGCCTCATCCCGCGGCGTCTCCGCGCGCGGCACCCGGCTCGACGCACGCGCAGCGCTCGGGAGACCAGCTCGAGCGCGCCAGCGCGGCGTCACCGATCGGGTTCACCCCGGGGCCGGCCGCGAGGGCGTGGCCGGCCAGCGCGTGCAGGCACTTCACTCGCGTGGGCATGCCGCCGGAGGAGACGCCGGCGATCTCGGGCACGTCGCCGAACTGTGCGCGGTCGGCGAGGAATGCCTGGTGCGCGCGCAGGTACTGTGCGGCGACCTCTTCGTCATCGAGCATCGCGGCCAGCTCGGGCATGACGTGCTCGGCCTCGAGCGTCGACATCGCCGCCGTCGCGGCAGGGTGCGTGAGGTAGTAGAACGTGGGGAACGGGGACCCGTCGTCGAGGCGCGGCGAGGTCGCGACCACGGTCGGGTTGCCGCACACGCAGCGGGCGGCGATGCCCACCACGCCGCGTGCCGTGCGGCCCAGCTGCGCGGAGACCACCGCGATCTCGGCGGGCGTGGGGGCGGCGAAGGGCGGAGTCGTCACCCGTCCAGCGTAGAGGAGCGCGGCTGGGCGAAGCCCGAGGGCGCGGCTCAGCGCGTGGGCGCCTCGACGACGTTCTTGGCGAGCCCCGCACCCGCGATGCTGCGCAGCAGCTGCGGCATCCAGTCGGCCTTGCGCTCGACCAGCTGATCGCTCACCGGCACCTGCTCCTTCGGCAGCGCGGCAGGATCGAGGTCGTTGTCGACGAGGTAGGGCACTTCGCCGGGCTTGACGTAGTACAGCCGTTCGCGCGCCTGCGTGCTGATGTAGGCCGGATCGTTCCAGCGCGCGCGCTCCTGCTCGAGTGCCGCGATCTGCTCCTTGGTGACCTGCACGGAGGCTCCGACCGCGGCGATCTTCTGCTTCTGGTCGAGTTAGGTGCCGAGGCTGGGGACCAGCACCCATGCGCCCAGCACGACGAGCGAGAGCATGATCGCCGAGAAGGCGGACAGCCGGATGCCGCTGGTCCACTCCCCCACGTCGACGCGACGCGCGCGAGTGCCGCGGCGCTCACGCGTCGCAGGGCCGGATGCCGCGGACTTGGCGGCATCCGTCTTGGACCTCGGGGAAGCGGTCTGCGGGGAAGTCGTCTTCTGGGACGGCGAAAGGGGAGCCGGTCGTCTGGCCATGGCTCCCCTTTCGTCGTTCAGCTGCTATGAGATCGGCTGATCAGCCCTTGAAACGCGGGAAGGCGGAACGGCCCGCGAAGACCGCGGCATCGCCCAGCTCCTCCTCGATGCGCAGAAGCTGATTGTACTTCGCGACGCGCTCCGAACGAGCGGGCGCGCCGCTCTTGATCTGGCCCGAGTTCACGGCGACGACGAGGTCGGCGATGGTGGTGTCCTCGGTCTCGCCGGAGCGGTGCGAGAGCATCGTGGTGTAGCCCGAGCGGTGGGCGAGGTTGATCGCGTCCAGCGTCTCGGAGAGCGTGCCGATCTGGTTCACCTTGACCAGCAGCGAGTTCGCCGTGCCCAGGTCGATGCCCTTCTGCAGGCGCTCGGGGTTCGTGACGAACAGGTCGTCGCCCACGAGCTGGATCTGCGAGCCGAGCTTCTCGGTGAGGGCCTTCCAGCCGTCCCAGTCATCCTCGGCGAGGGCGTCCTCGATCGTGACGATCGGGAAGTCGTTCACCAGGCCGACGTAGTACTCGGTGAGCGCGGCGGCGTCCCAGTCCTTGTTGTCGAGGCGGTACACGCCCTCGTTGAAGAACTCGGTGGCGGCGGCGTCGAGACCGAGCGCGATGTCGCTGCCGGGGGTGAAGCCGGCCTTCTCGATCGCCTTGACCAGGAACTCCAGGCCCTCGCGGTTGCTGGGCAGGTCGGGGGCGAAGCCGCCCTCGTCGCCGAGACCGGTCGCGAAGCCGGCGGCCTTCAGCTCGCCCTTGAGGACGTGGTAGACCTCGGTGCCCCAGCGCAGCGCCTCGGAGAAGGTGTCGGCGCCGATCGGGGCGAGGAAGAACTCCTGCATGTCGATGCCGTTGTCGGCGTGCGAACCGCCGTTGATGACGTTGAACAGCGGAACGGGCAGCAGGTGCGCGTTCGGGCCGCCCAGGTAGCGGAACAGCGGCAGGTCGGCCGAGTCGGCCGCGGCCTTCGCGACGGCGAGGCTGACGCCGAGGATGGCGTTCGCGCCGACGCGGCTCTTGTTGTCGGTGCCGTCCACGTCGATGAGGATCTCGTCGATGACTCGCTGCTCGCTCGCCTCGACGCCCTCGATGGCGGGGCCGAGCTCGTCGATGACGGCCTCGACGGCCTTCAGCACGCCCTTGCCGCCGTAGCGGCTCTTGTCGCCGTCGCGCAGCTCGTACGCCTCGAAGGCTCCGGTGGATGCACCGGAGGGGACGGCGGCGCGCTGCACGATGCCGTCATCGAGGAGCACCTCCACCTCGACGGTCGGGTTTCCACGCGAGTCCAGGATCTCGCGAGCGCCTACAGCCTCGATCAATGCCACGGAAGAGCTCCTTGCTAGAGGAATTGGGGGTGTCGGAGCGGCGTCGGTCCGCGGCCCAGTCTAGCCGGGCGGTGTCTGCGCGCCGAGGACGTTTCAGACCACGACGGCGATAGCCACGCCGTCCCAGCCCTTCAGCCCGACGGTCTGCAGCGCGGTGGCGTCGAAGCGCGGGTCCTCGCCCAGCATCCGCAGTGCGTCCTGCGTGCCGACCACCATCGGATCCGTGCTGTGCGCGTCGGCGATCTCGCCCTCGCGGCCGATGTTGTCGAGCACGACGACCGTGCCCGGATGCCCCAGCCCCGCCGCCCAGTCCAGATAGATCGTGTTGGACTCCTTGTCGGCGTCGACGAACACGAGGTCGAACCCGCCGACCAGGGTCGGCAGCACGTCGGCTGCCCTGCCGACGCGGATGTCGACCCGATCTCCCACGCCGGCGGCATCGATGCTGGCGCGGGCGACGGCGGCGTTCGCCGACTCCGCCTCCACCGTGACGACCCGGCCGTCCTCGCCGACGCCGCGGGCCATCCAGATGGTGGAGTAGCCGCCGAGCGTGCCGATCTCCAGCACGCGGCGCGCACCGCTGATCCGCACCAGCAGGTTCAGCAGCTTGCCGGAGACCGGGGCGACCTCGATCGCCGGCATCCCGGCATCGTGCTGCGCGGCGAGCGCGGCCTCGAGCGCGGAATCGTGCCCGACCAGCGTCTCGGACAGGTAGTCGTCGGCTGCGCGCCAGTTCTGCGGTGTGGGTTCCATGCACTCAGCCAACCCCGCCCGTC